>CASEKR010000006.1:0-2453 GCA_949288585.1 uncultured Bacteroides sp.
TGATAATGGTTTGCAGCTTGCCACTGTTAAGTGGCACAGGTGCTTGTTAGCAACTACATTAATAATAAGTCTTTTCCATTTCTACAACTTCATTTGCATTTTCATCCCAAAAGAGTGTTCCACATACTTCGCACTTTTCATTTGCCATATTGCTTTCCTCTTCAATCAACATGTCATAACATGCAAAATCTTTACAATTAGGGCAGGTTATGGAAATAACCACTCGACCTTGCTTTTGCTCTAAAGTTGATAACTTCCAAAAATCAGATTTTATAGACTTTAGTTTTTTGGCATCTTTTTTATAAGCCACCAATATGTTATAAGTGTCATTTTCTAAGTCAAGCAATACAACTCTTGCCCCAAGCTTTTCCAATTGCTTATCAAAATAGGATAACGCAAATGGAATGAAATCACCTCGTTTGGGTTCTTCTATTTCTTGATTATATTTTTGATAAACTTCATCTTCGGACACAACCAATTGTACCCCCAACATTGATTGAAGTCTGTTGTTGAAGAAGTTATACAACATTCCTTGTCTATCTTCTCCACTCCAATCCACTATTAAGAGGAAATTTTTATCCACTAATTTATAGAACAGGCTTTCATCGTCTTTAATAGTCTGTACATTCATTTCCATAAGTTCTTTTTCTCCAAGAACTTTTGCGAGCATTGTTTTATAGTTCATATTTCTTATTTTTATTTGTTGCTAATGGCTTGGCGGGGAACGGCGTTAGTCCGTTATCCCGGCTTGTTATCAATATTTGTGAAGTATTCTATCCTAAGAAGTCTTCAAGAAAACTATTAAAGCTATCCCATTTTTTATAAAATGTATTATTGTTCAGACACTCAATATTTCCGTCCGGCAAAAGTACGACTGAATCATCTGCAAGGTTATATAGTAGATAATCCTCGTACTCAAAATCAAACAAAGAGATATATTCATCAGGTACTCCTTCATTTTGTCGCAAAGAATATGTTACACTATTATCTGTATCGGACAAATCTTCCGGTACATTTATCATGTAGCCGAGACTGCCGTCAATATCTCCACCATATTCAGACATAAATACATAAAAGTCGGAGTCTTTTCTAATACCGTGTCTATCTAAAATCTCTTTGTATTTTGCTTGATTTTCCGGGAGCAACTTTGGTTCGTTCTTCAACGAATCTATAACTTTCTGTGATAACATAATTTTATTCTTTAATTAGTTTTCTACTTTATTGATAATGGTTTGACAAGAAGCTGCGTTAAGCAGCTAACTTGGCTTGTTATCAGTGGTTTATTCAGCAATACCTGCACAGGTAAATTTTAATCCAGTAATTGAATTTTGTTTCACTAAATCTATAAATTCATCTGTACAATAATAACTACCATTAAATATACTATCTCGAAATATGATATATGATTCGATATTTTTTTTACTAAAGACACAGTTATTTTCTCTCACCATCATCAAGATTTCTTCATTGCTTTTAGACTCTGTATCTAAGGCTTTTACCGTATTTAGAACATTTATAAAATAATAATCTGAAGTGTTTCCAACCACATTGACTGGTAAAACTTCTATCTGGTCTTTCAGCTTTTCAGAGAGCAATAAAGAGGTTCTTTTATTTACTATCAGATGACCTGAAAAAAAACAAGAAGCATCAAAGTCTTCACTTCGCTTGTCTTTCTTTTTACTTTTATCTCTAAATAATTCTAAGTTAAGACCTTTCCATCCACTAATGAGTGATTGACCTCTAAAATCCCATATACCTTTATTCAATTCATCATTTTCCTTGAATACGAAGAACTTATAATTATCAAAGTCTTGTCCATATTTTCATAATCTCATACTATTAAATTACTGATAATTTGTTTATAAATGCACCTTTAGGTGTAGGATATTTCGATAACCGACACCCGGCAGGTGTGTTTCCTAATCTCTAATAGCTGCACCTATGAATCATCCAACGAATCAAGCGGATTTGGAATTTTAGCTTTATGTGCATTCGAGGTATGAAGATATATAGCTGTGGTCTTTATATCGTTGTGACCCAGAAGTTCTTGTATGGTATGTAAGTCTGTCCCTTGTTCCAGCAGGTGGGTCGCAAATGAATGGCGCAGCATATGTACATGTACCCTGTGCTTGATGCCCGCACGTTGTGCTGCTTCTTTCAGCACTTTTACCAATGCGCTTGCCGAGTATTGAACTCCGGGTGTTTCGCCTTCAAACAACCATTTTTTCGGGCGGTATTCACGAAAATACAGCCGCAGTCCTTCCAGCAGTTTGGGCGAAAGCAGCGAATAGCGGCATTTCTTTCCTTTACCCATGATACGCACGGACATAGTTTCACTGTTGATGTCTTTGGGCGTGAGGTTCAGCAGTTCACTACGCCGCAATCCGGCAGAATAAACTAAGGAAATCATACAGCGATGCTTGATGTTGGATAGCTGGTCAAGAATGCGTTTT
>CASEKR010000006.1:2470-76898 GCA_949288585.1 uncultured Bacteroides sp.
GATGGCGTTGATGCGCATATTCTGTTGTGATACGGAAATTTTCTTTTCGTTCACGAGGTAGAGAATGTACCTGTTGATGTCTGCCACTTTCAGACGGTCGATGTTACGTTCTTTGTGGTATTCCATGAAGTCGCTGAAATAGGCTCGATAGGTTTTTATGGTCGATGGGCTGTACCGTTTCTGTTCCAGCAGTTCCAGATAGCCTTCCGGCAGCGTGTATTCCCTTGTGGGTTTGGAATGCCGCACGTACACCCGGCTGTAATCAATGTAAGCATGGGGAGAATAGCGGTCGTAGAAATCCGATAGCTTGAATGTTTCCGCCGCTATGCAGGCAGAACCGTTGCCAGCCATTTCCACTTGAGCGTCTTGGGAGAGTAATAAGGCGACAGACGGGTTGCCCGAATAGTCTATCCGGATATAATCCGCACCATTCCTTACTTCCTTGAACAGAACGATGCTGCCTCGTTGTTTCTGAACCTTATCCATGTCGCTGAGTGTTACTTCATGCGCACAAAGATAAGATAAAAACCTTTATTACTGAACAGGTGTTCAGAAATAATGCGGTTAAAAATATAAAAAAGACATCAGGCTTTCAGCAACGAATAGATATGGCGGAAGTTTTCTTCCAGTTCTTCCACGTTCAAGCCGTTAAGGAACGCCTGTTCGTAAGACAGCCCGAAAAACATCTGCCGGAAGAGGACTGCCGCCTTCTTCACGTCCGTGCCGCTCCTGATTTCCCCGCTTTCTTTCGCTTTCCGTATGACCTTCTCCCAAAGCTCATAGTCTTGGCGGAAAATCCGCTCGATTTTCTGCCTGATGCCCGGATAGTACATGCGCACTTGCGACAAGAAATGGAAGTAATAGAAGTTGGGGCTGCAATCGTGCTGGCTGAGGTTGTCGCCAACCATCCCGGCAATCCTTTTCATGGAAGCGTCCACCCCCGCCACGTATTGCCCGATAAATTCCGCCAGCGTGTCGGCGGGGGCGGGGAACTTGCTTTCCGGTTCGTGCATTCGCAGCACGTATTTGTCCGTCACGGCAACGAACAAGTCCAGCTTGTGCGGGAAATAATAGACGATGCCCGTCTTGGTCAGCCCGCAGGCTTTGGCAATGGTAATGATGCTTGCCTTCTCGTAATTCATCCTGAGAAACACCCCGAATGCCTTGTCAATCACTTCTTCACGGTTTGTTATCATACACCTTTGTTTTTAATAGGACACGAAGATACGGATTTAATTTCAATCATTTGCAATACAGTGATTTTTAGTGCAAGGTGCAAGCATATATCTATATATATGGCTTGCACCTTGCACTAACCCCAGAATATTTATTATCAACCATTTGTTCATCTCAAAATAAACTTGTATCTTTGCACCCGAAAGTTACGCAGACAGACAACGGTCGAAGTCGGACAAAAAAGCGATTGAAAATCGTTACTGTTTCGTTACCTTAGTGAAGTCTTGAACAAGAAGTAGCTAAAATACAGGCGGTTAGAGTTGCAGGTTCAAAACCCAGTCTTTCCGCAAAGCAATTGCCTTCGGGCAACAAAAAAGGAACCAGGTTATCTGACCCGGTTCCTTTTTTTTGTTGCCCGAGGAAAGGCTATTCAATCCGCAATGTCGGCCTCTACCTCATAAGTCCCGGCCTCCAGAAGCAAAGAATCTTCCGACAAGGCCACATCTTTCCCATTAACCTTAGAAACCGTGGCACCCGGCAGCTTCAAGTCTGCTGCCGAACCGACGGGAATGGAAACATACATCTTCAGTTTGCCGTCCTTCAAAGCCCAGTTCACTACCACTGTGCCATACGGAGTCTCTTTCGTCGTGTTCGCCCAAGTGACCCCCTGGGGAATTTGCGGTTCGATGAAGAAATGCTTGTAACCCGGCGCTTCCGCATCCGGTTTTATTCCGCCAACGGCTTGGTAGAACCAATTGCCGATGCCGTTGTAACAATTGTGCACACGGCTGCGCTCTCCGCTCCAATATTCCCAGGTAGTGGTGGCGCCATTCAGCAGCATGTGCAGATAACCCGGATAATCCGGCTGCTTCAACAAATGATACATGAAATCGGCTTCACCATTCTGGATGGCCCAGCCCGTCAGAATGGGAACACCCACCAGCCCGACGCCGATATGTCCCTTATATTGTTCCAGGCTGCGCCGCTTCATTTCTTCTTTTACTTGGACGTACAAATCTTCCGGCACTGCCCCCACCAACATAGGATAGGCCATGTCAAGCTGCGAGCCGGTGGCATAGATATGTTCCTCCGCGTTGTAGAAGACTTGGTGGATGCGTTTGTTCAACGCTTCCTTCTCTTCGGCAAAGCCCTTGGCCTCATCCGCACGGCCCAAAGCCCCGGCTACCCGGCACAAAGCCCCCAGGCAGTCGCTGATGAAGCAGTTGTTCACCAAGTCTATCGAAGTCTGGTTGCCGCTATCCACACCGATAGGCGCCAGCCAGTCGCCCAGATACCAGCCGCGATAGGAAGTGTCCGGCCACCGCTGCAGCAAGCCGTCCACCATGTACTTGCGTACATAGCCCATCCACGCCTTCATGTCGTCGTAACAACGCTCCAGCAAGCGGCTGTCGCCGTAGTTCAGATAAGTGCGCCACGGAGCCAGCACGATGAAGCCGCACCAATAAGGACCGCCGCCTCCACCGCCTGCCGGGGCCACGTGGGGCAAGCCTCCGTCCGGCTGTATCACATCTTCCCAAGCCTGCAACCAGTTCAGATAAGTAGGAGCAACGTCGTACATCGTTTGGAGCACTTGGGTGGACGAATTGCCGTCGCCGCCATAGCCCGTCCGCTCCAGGTGCGGGCAATCCACCATGTATCCGCTGAACGTCAGGCAGCGCAGGGTGTAGTTCACCATGTCGTGTATGGCATTCAAGTCGCGGTCCGAGCAAACAAAAGTCGCTGCCGGCTGGTAATCCCCGTGAACCAGATAAGCCTTGACGTGCGCAGGCTGCGGCCTTTCGGGAAGGCCGGCAATCTTCACGTAGCGGAAGGCGTGGTGGTGGAACTTGTTGCAGAAGATGTCGCCCGGCCGGCCGGATGCCACGTAGACATCGCTTTCCCCTTGCTCTTCGACAGTCCCGTCGGGCTTCATGAAGTCGCTGTAAGTAACTTTCAGTTCGTGCCCGGCAGGCAAGGAGGGAGTCCGCAGTTCGAACCATCCGGTCAGCACTTTCCCCATGTCTACCAGCCACGTGCCGTTCTCCAAGAGCGTGATGCTTTTGGGGGAGAGCGTTTCCTGGATTTTATTGGGTTCGCACATCTGCGGGGTCAAGCGGCGGGAAGCTACGTTTATCTCGGCAGCCTTCTCCCAAGCCAGTTTATCCAACTCCCCAGGAGCCAGGGAACGGGGCAACAGGCGCGCGTCCATCCGCTCGCCTCCGAATTGCAGGGCATTCCACGTGCCCATGTCGGTGTATCCGCTTTCGCGGCCTTCCCAGGTGCCGTCCGTCGCCAGGAGCGTGTCCCAACCACCCTTCTTGTTCAGGGCGGCCAGTTCGGCGCAGGCCACCGGCCCGTCATGCTCGGCCTTGAAGGTGGTCTGCTTGTACCAGCCCTTCCCAAGCCACAAGAGCAGTTCGTTCTCGCCCGGCTTCAAGAGGGAGGTGACGTCATAGGTCACTACCAGGCAGCGTTTATCCAACTGGGAAACCGCCGGGGCCAGTACGGAGGCATCCACCTTGCGGCCGTTCAGGTACGCTTCATGGTAACCCAAGGAGGCGACGTGCAGGAAAGCGGTAGACAAGGCATCTACCCGGAATTTCTTCCGCAAGAGGGGGGAAGAGACCTTCTCCCCCGCCAAGCTGATGAATTTCCCCTGCAAGGCGTCCCCTTCTTCTTCCAAGATGCCGACGGCAAAGCGCTGCACGGGACTCCATGCAGACCAGGCGCCTTGCCCGTCTGCCACACGCACACGCCAATAGCACAGCATGCGCGACTCCAATCTTCGCCCTTGGTAGGGCACCATGACCGAGGCGTCGGACTCTACGCGGCCCGTTTTCCACAAATCCGCCTTGCCTTGGCAGAGGCGCGCGCTGTCCGTCGCCACTTCTATCTCATAAGCGCTTTGGCGCAGAGGAGCTTCGGACGAGAGAACCTTCCAACTGAAATGCGGGACGGTGTTGTCGATGCCTATCGGATTGGAGAGGTTCTCGCAGCGCAAGTCTGTCAACGTCACCGGGGCAGCGGCGGCACGCAGGACGCCGGCCAGGGAAAGGAACAGGATGAATAATGTCTTTTTCATAAGCGCGTTACATCCGGCGCAAGACAATGTGCCGCGTCACCGGTTTGTTTATCTCATAAATCTTGTCAATCATCACGTCCATCTCTGCCTGGCGGGCGTCGCGCACGGCTTCGAACATGTGCCGCGTGTAGTTGTCGCGGTGTCCTTTCACCCAACCGTCCTTCTCCACATACTCGTCCATGACGTCAAGGGCCTTGCGGTCGTTGGCAAAGAGAAGGCCGTGTTTCTGGAAGAAGCTGAACTGCGTCCAAGCATACTCGCGCATGGTGCGCTCTATCTCCCAGCGGATTTCGTTGAGGTGCATCACCGCCAATGCCTGCTGGTATTGGGGCGTCTTCGTTTCAGCCGCCAGGTTGATGCCCTTCTCCAGGTCGGCGGCCGTGAAGGTCCCGATTTCCTCGTCATCAATCAGCAGTTTGTAATTGCCGGACTTCAGGCCGGAGACCTTCAACATCTCGCGGTTCATCTCGTCCATGAAGGGCACGAGCTTCGTGGCATCGGCCTGCGACTTGCGCTGCATCCATCCCCGGGGAATGGTGTCGAGCGGATAGGGCAGTGCTTCGGCCAGGTAGTCGAAACTAAAGTCGCGTCCGTTGCGCTTGATGTTGCTTAGAGTGCAGTTTTCTGCCTTCACGGCCTGCTTGCCCCGGGCGTCCAACTCCATCTCGGCCACGGGCTTTCCGGCAAATCCTTGCGCCTTCAGGAAGAGGTAAGCCATCACCATGTGCCCGTCGTTATCGGGATGGATGCGGTCGCTGCCACAGAGCGTGAAAGCGGGGTCTTTGGCCTGTTCCCGTTGGTTGATGGCCACCATCGGCTCGTTCAAGTCCGTGAACTCCCAACCGTTTTCGGCAGCCACCTGCTTTTGGTAGGCCACTAAGCGCTTGATGGTTTCGTTCTTGGTCCGGAACGGGGTGTTGTCCTTCATCTGCACCGTCTCGTCGTAGGGCGAAGTGCCCACCATGACCAGGCGCGTGCCGTGCAGTTCCTTGAAGCGGGCCGCCATCTTGTCGAAGTTGCCGACGCTTTCCTGGTACTTTTGCTCGCCGAAAGCCTTGGGGTTGTCGCCGTTGTATTCGAAGTAGCCCGAGTCGTTCATGCCGAAGGTAACCATCAGCGTTGTCGGTTCCAGGCAGAAGATGTCGCCGTCCAGGCGCTTGAGCATGTCGCCTGCCGTGTCGCCGCCAATGCCGCCGTTGAACACGCGGACGTTCATCTCCGGGAAGCGGGTCATGTAGTAGAGCCAGATGTACGAGTGATAATGCCCGCCGTCCGTAATACTGTTGCCCAGGAACACGGCGCGTTCGCCGTCCTGGAAGGGTTTCACTGTCTGGGCCGCCGTGTGCAGGAACATGAGGCACGCCGCTGCCAAAAGAAAAATTCTGTTCATATCAGCTTTTTGTTTTTTAGGTTATGAATTAATTTAACAAACTATTCATGCTGCATCCCGGTGAAGCGCCGGGAAGAATATTGTCCCAACCGTTTCCACAAGGCCTGTGGAGGGGATTGGCAAGCGCCGGGGCGTTCATTTCTCCCGAGTGCGCTCGGGAAAAACGCCGAGCGCACTCGGGACAAACACCGAGCGCACCCGGGACAAATGCCGGCCGTATGCTACGGATTCCGGGCATCTGCGGGGAAGGTCGTCAGTTTGAAATATTCGAACACGCCGGGGGCGTCCGCACCGCCGGCCTGGAACACTCCCGGACGCTGCACGCGGTCCCAACGGAGTAAATCCTTACCGTCGAACGCATCTTCGCGGACACTCGTCCAGCCCGTCCCGCCGGCCTCGTAATAAAAATGCAGTCCGGTCCCTCCGGCCAGCGTAAAGCGCAGGCGGGGCGAAGCGTCGGGGCAGGCGGCCTCGTACAAGACGGTTTCCTGTCCGTCCTTTACCAACTTAAGCAAGTATTTGCCGCCGGAAACGCCCCAGACCACCAGGTTGCCGTCGTCGCCATAGAGGGTCAGCCCCTTCAGGCTCTCGCCTTGGTTGAGCACCCGGGTTTCGCAGGCATAGTCGGGCGACTGGGCACGGACGCAGAGGGCAACGCCCTGCCGGCTTCCTTCCTTCAGGCGGCCGGACAGGTAGAGTTTCCCCTGCCTGAGCACCGGGTCGACATCGGCATACGGGTAGTTCCAACTCCAGTCCACTTTCAGCTTGTCCGAGTCGAACGTGTCTTCGAAGCCCTCGAAAGGAGCCTGCACCGTGCCGTCGAAAGGCACCGGCCGCCGGGCCTGGGCCAAGTCGCCTCCTTTGAAGCGGAGCCAGCCGTCCGGCGTCAGTTCCAGTTCCTGCAAGATGGGCTGCCGGCCCACGAAGAAGCCGGAGCCTGACACGTAGGCATGGCACAAGTAGAACATGCGCCCGTCGGGGCTTTCGACCATCGTGCCGTGCCCGCACGACTGGAAGTCGCCTTCTCCCCCGTGCAGGATGGGGTTGCCCTCGAACTTCTCATAAGGTCCGGCAAAGGAGCGGGAACGCGCCACGCAGACATCGTAGTCGCTGTTGAACCCGCAGCAGCCGTGCGAGGCATAGAGCAGGTAATAGTAATCGCCCCGCTTGAAGTGGCACTGTCCCTCCATGCCCACCCGCTCGTCGTCGGTCAGCAGCGTAAAAGGTTCCCCCTCCACGCGCAGGCCGTCGGCCGAGAGCCGGGCGGCCACCAGTTCGATGGGACGGTTCTCCAGGCCGTAGGCTTTCCACGAGATGTAGAGTTGCCCGCCGTCGTCAAAGACGAAGGAGTCGATGGCTTCCTTGCCGTGGCGGACGAGCAGGCCGTGGTCGACAAACTCCCCCGTGGGGGAATCGGCCACCGCCACGCCGATGTAGGACATCCCCGTGGCCCGTTCGCGGGCGGTATAGTAACAATAAACCTTCCCGTTGTGGTAGAACAGTTCGGGTGCCCAGAACGAATTGACCGTCCACGCCGGCTGCCGGTCGAAGACATGGCCCACCTGCGTCCAGTTCACCAGGTCTTCGGACGTGAACAACGGATAGAACGGCGCCCACTCCGACGACGTGCCGGCCGCGTAGTAAGTATCTCCGATGCGGATGACCGTCGGGTCGGGGACGTCGCCCCGGATAACCGGGTTCACATAGTCCGCCCGTTCCTTCGCGGCCACCGTCCAGGCCGCCAAAGCGCAAAGAATGGCAACGACCGTCTTCTTCATGGTTGCTCCGGCTTAGGGTTGCACGGTTCTTTGCGGGTCATACACCGCCACGGCCACGCGCGAGTCGGCACAGCCATAATAGAGGAACCATTTGTTCTGATGGAAAACCAAGCCTTCGATGAAGACCGTCCCGGCAGGATACTGCCCGCTCTTTTCGAAATCGGATTCCGGCACGTAGAAGGGCTTGTCCAGGCGGTCGAGCAACTTGGTCGGTTCCTTCGCGTCGAACAGAGCCTGGCCGGCACAGTAGGAATTGGCCGTGTAGCACGTGTCGCCTTCCAGCCCGGCCTTGTTCTTGCCGTTATACAGCAACAGGATGCCCCGGTCCGTAAGGATGGCGGGAGGACCGCATTCGGTCAGTTCGCTGTCAAACTTGCCTTCGCGCGGAACCATCACTTTCAGCAGTTCGCCTTGCTCGTCCAACATCGGTTCCCAGTCGGTCAGGTTGGTGGAAGTAGCCACGTTGACGAACTTCTCGCCCCAATACATATAATACTTACCGTCCAGCTTGGCGATGGTCTGCCGGCCGTCGGCCACGCGGGTGACAATCGAAGCCGACTTCGAGAAATCGTCCGCAAAGCGTCCGTCGTAAGCCTTGGCGAAGGCCGGCCCGTGTTTCTCCCACGTCTTCAGGTCGCGCGAGGTGGCCACGGCCAGGCGGGCCTGCTTGCGGTTCCACTGCGTGTAGAGCATCACGTAGAGGCCGTCTTCAGTCATCGCCACGCGGGGGTCTTCGCATCCGCCGGGCGTCTCTAATTCCTTCTGGCTGTCCTCGCCGGGATAGAGCACGGGGGCGGAGAGCCGCTCGAAGTGCAGGCCGTCGGTCGACGAGGCATAGCCGATGCGCGAGGTGCGCGTGCCGATGCCCACTCCCGAGTTGTCTTCGGCGCGGTAGAGCACTACTACTTTACCGTCGTGCACGGCGGCAGCGGGATTGAACGTGTCACTACCCTCCCACGCCACGGAGTCCCGCCGCATGGGGCAGTAGAAGCGCGTGGCGCTGTCCGGGGCAATGATGGGGTTAACGCCTTCGGGGCGTTGGAAGTCCGCCCACGCCCAATCGGGATACGGCGCGTCCTGCGCCGTCTTGCCTGCGTTGCAGGCCGTGTTCAGGGCCAAGGCAGACAATAAAACAAGGTATAAAAAGTTCTTCTTCATTGTATGATTCGAGATAAATAATGAGACATCAGTTGACATTCGCGCTCCGTCAGGGGAAAGAAGGCGGCAACACCTCCGTGCCCCACTGCTTGTCGGGGCGGGCGGAAGTCTTGTATTCCAGGGTGGCGCCTTTCTCCAAGTCCTCCCAGTCTATCCACGTGCCGTTGTGTTCCCGTCCGTTCAGTTTCAGGGAGCGGATGTAGATATTCTTCTCCGAGCCGCCCGTGATGAGGAGGTCGCCCTTGGGCAGCGAAATCTTGACGCGCTCGAAGATAGGCGTGTTCACGGCGAATCCGCCCACGCCCGGTATCTCCGGATAAAGGCCGATGCAGGCGAAGACGTACCAAGCGCCCATCGTGCCCAGGTCGTCGTTGCCCGGCAGTCCGTCGATGCGGCTGGAATACTGCTCGTTGAGGATGCGGTTCACGGTCTTCTGTGCCTTGTAGGGCGCGCCCACCCAGTTGTAGACCCAGGGAATCTGGAAGCTCGGCTCGTTGCCCGACGCAAACCAGTCATCGTTGTAGCCGGCGTCCAGGCGGACAAAGAGTTCGTCCAGGCGTTGCTCGGCCTTCTCCCGGCCGCCCATGATTTCAATCAGGCCGCCCAAGTCGTAGGGCACCATCCAGAAGTAGTTCTTGTAGCTCGACTCACGGAAGTCGTCCGACAGCGGCTTCCAGGAGCCGTCCGCCCGGCGCGACTGCAACCAGCCGGTCTCGGGATTGAACAGGTTCTTCCACGAACGGGCGAAGTGGAAGTAACGCCAACTGGCGAACTCGTCGCCGGCGGCATGGAGGGCGAACTGCGCGATGGCGAAGTCCGACGAGGTGTATTCCAACTGCTCGGACGCGTTGTAGTAGCCCTTCTCCAGATATTGCTTCAGCCCCGGACGGGTCTCTTGTTCCTGCGATTTCGAGCCGGGCACCTCCGCCCCCTTCTTCATGATTTCAAAGATAGGCTTGGGGTCGTAGTTCCGCGCCCCGAAGGCATAAGCGTTAGCTATCAGGATGGGCGTCGGGTCTCCCTGCATGATGCCCGTCTCAATATTGGCCATCACCCAGCGGGGGAAGGAACCGCCCGACTGCTCGGCAAACTGCTGGTGAGAAACGACCACGTCCGAAGCGACTTCGGGGTCAATCATGGCAAGTAGTTGGATTTGCGTGCGGTACGTATCCCAGTTGCTAAAGGACGTGTACTGCTTCCGGCGCGTGCGGTGCACCCGGAAGTCGGCACCCATGTATTCGCCGTTCACGTCGCTGCACACGTTCGGATGGATAAAGCAGCGGTAGAGGTGGGTGTAGAACTGCGTGACGCGGTCGGGGTTCGTCCCTTCCACCTCTATCTTACCCAGGTAGTCGTTCCACCGCGCCTCCGCCCGGCTGCGGACGGCGTCGAAGTCCCAGTCGCTGTTCTCCGCCTCCAGGTTCTGGCGGGCGTTCTCCACGGACACGTAGGACACACCTATCTTATATTGCACGGTCTTCTTCCCGCCCGTGTCGAAGGTGAAGTAAACGCCGGAAGCCTCGCCCTCTGCAAAAGATGCGCCCGGATGGAGTTTGTGTCGCTTCCACGTGCCGGTCTCCACGGCTTCCGCGTCAAACTCGGCCACGAAATAGACCTTGTAGGGCGTGCGCGTTCCGCAAAAGTTGCCGCCCTCGGCATAGCCTTCGCAACGGTTGGGGGCGGTGATAGCGATAGCGGCCTCCTGGATAGGAGTGGCGGCCACACCCGCACCGATAATGACCGTGCCGAACGACTCGTCGGCGGGGAACTCATAGCGAGCCATGCCCGTACGCTCAGTAACGGTGAGTTGCGCCTTGACCGCTTCCTGCACCGTCGCCTCGTAGAATCCGGCGTGCCCCCGCTCGTCGTCCACCGTGATGCGCGCGTCGCGAATGATATTGGGAGACAGTTCCAGCTTCCCTCTCAGCGGGAAGGTGGGGAAGTTTCCCATGTGCTCGCAGCCTCCGCCGCTCATCTGGTTAATCACAAAGCCGGCGTGCTTGGCAAAGTAAGTGGGGGTAAACTGTACCATGCCGAAAGGATAGGTAGCCCCGGGGTACAGGTAGCCGGACGTCAGGCCGGCGCCCTTCGTCCCGATCAAGGTATTCACCCGCCGGGCGTAGGTATTGTCTGCATCTTGCGCCCCGATGCCGGTGGCCAGCAGCGCGAACGACAGCGAACAGAGTAGTGCTTTTACTTTCATTGGTTCAAACGGTTTAAATAATGGTTTAGCGACGAGCTACAAGCTACGAACCGGCTGCTTCCACTCCGCAAGCATTGGCCGCTTGTAGCTTGCTGCCCGCCGCTTTCAATCAAGGTTCCTTCGACAACGAGAAAGGAGCGGCGTACTTCGAAGTATTGCGTTGCAGGTTCGGTTGGGGTCCCATCTCGAACCGGAGCGTACCGCCATCCACGATGTCGCTGTAACGGATGTAGTTCTTGTCCAACTCCCGCCCGTTCAACGTGCCCGACTGGATGTAGTAGTTCTCCGGACTGTTGCCTTCCGCCTCGATGACGAACTGGTTGCCGTTCTCCAGCGTAATGGTCGCCTTCCGGAAGAGGGGGCTGCCTATGACGTACTCGTCCGTGCCCGGACATACAGCATAGATGCCCAACGCGCTCAGCACGTACCACGACGACATGCCGCCCTGGTCTTCGTCACCGGGAAAGCCTTTCTCCGTGGGATTGTACAGGCGTTGCACGATTTGCCTTACCCAGTATTGCGTCTTCCACGGCTGGCCGGCATACGAATAGAGGTAGGGCATGTGCTGGATAGGCTGGTTGCCATGGGCATACTGCCCCATGCCGGCCAGTTCCATTTCCCTCATCTCGTGGATGACTCCGCCGTAGGTGCCGGGCTTAATCACGCTGGGTAGGATGAAGACGGAGTCCATCTTCGTCGTGAACTTCTCGTCGCTGCCGTAAAGGTCTATCAGGCCCTGCACGTCGTGGAACACTGACCAGGAGTAGTGCCAGGCGTTTCCCTCGCAGAACGGGCCGCCCCACTCCAGCGGGTCGAAGGGTTCCTGCCACTTGCCATCGGCGCCCTTGCCACGCATCAGGCCGATGGCGGGGTCGAAGACATTTTTGTAGTTGTACATCTGCCGGGCGAAAACCTTCGCGTATTCCTCGTGTCCGGTCATGCGGGCGAGTTGGTAGCCGCAGAAATCATCGTAGGCATACTCCATGGTCTGCGAACTGCTACCCAACGACTCGGGATAAGGCACATAGCCCAGTTGGTAATACTCTTTCCAGAAGCCCCGGCCGTTGGCTCCCCCGTAGGGACCTTTGTTCATGGCCTCGTGGGCATAAGCCTTGAGCGCGCGCAAGGGGTCGAAGGTGCGGATACCTTTGGCCCAGGCGTCGGCCAGGAGCGAGATGGCGTGGTTGCCCAACATGCCACCCGTCTCGCCGGGAGCGGACCACGACGGCAGCCAACCGCCCTGTTCCTGCGCGTCCAGCAAGGCGTTCATGTACCGCCCTTGCATGGTTGGGTGCAGAATGTTGGTCAGCGGAAACTGTGAACGGAACGTGTCCCAGAAACCGTTATCGGTATACATGTATCCGTCGTACACCTTTCCATTATAAGGGCTGTAATAATAAGGCTCGCCGTTCTCCTTGCGTTCGTAGAATTTACGCGAGAAGAGGTTGGCGCGGAACAGGCAAGAATAGAACGTGCGTATCTGCTCATCCGTCCCGCCTTCCACGACGATGCGGTTCAGCAGTTCGTTCCACGTCTTCGCACCCCGGTCGCGGGTTGTCTCCAGCTTCTTGTCCTTGCCCAACTCTGCCTGAAGGGTGACAAGCGCCTGCTCAGGACTGATGTAGGACGAAGCAGCCTTGGCCTGCACCCGGCTGCCCTTGGCGAAGCGGACGTAGGCGCCGTAGCCCTTGCCCCCGCCTTCCGTCTGTCCGGCAAAGGTCTCGTTCTTCTGGTTCTCCCAGATGCCGTAGTCCTGGAAGGGCTTGTCGAACTGGACGACAAAGTAGTTGCGGAACGACTTAGCGTCATTGACAAAGCGCTGGTTGTTGACCCAGCCGACGATTTGCCGTTTCTCTGGGATGATTTTTATCTCGCTCATGTCCGTGTATCCGTCCAGCACGAGGTAGGCATCGCCCGTATCGGGATAGGTGAAGCGGAGATGCACGGCGCGCGTCGTCGGGGCCATCTCGGTGCGGATGCCGTTATCGAACTCCACGCTGTAATAATGCGGCCGCGCCGTCTCGCGGTCATGGCTGAACTTGGCGGCCCGCTTGTCCTGGTCCACTACCAACTCGCCTACCATCGGCATAAAGGTGTAGACGGCATAGTCGCTCATCCACGGGCTGCATTGGTGGGCTTGGCCGAAGCCGCGTATTCTGTCAGAGGCATAGAGGTACTTGAAGCCGTCGCCGTTCTTGCCGGTCTGGGGCGACCAAAGGTGCATGCCGTAGGGCATCCCCGTGGCCGGGAACGTATTGCCGTAGCTCAGGCCGAAATTAGAATCGGTGCCCTGGCGCGTATCGACATATTGCACTAAGTCCTTCAACTGCGCGGAGGCAGTGACAGATAACATCAAGAAGAGTATCCACAAAACAGTCTTTCTCATGTTTGTTCTTTTTGGGGTTGGTTCTTTATTCGTTTCCACGGGTCACGCCTTTCCAGTCGTCGGTGCGGAAGGGCGCCAAGGGGAGGTCGGCTTTGTTGTAGACGTTGCAGACGGGGTTATCGGCCCAGGCGTAGCGGACGGCCAAGGGCATCGGCACTTCGGGTGACGAAACCACGATGGTCTTGCCCTCTACCACGGCGTCGGCCCAATGGAATTTATGGTCCGGCCCGGCGATGGCGAAGCCTTGCAGCTTGCCCCCGTCCTTGGCCTTCAGCAAGCCATAG
The DNA here is from genome assembly GCA_949288585.1 of uncultured Bacteroides sp. Lineage (GTDB taxonomy): Bacteria > Bacteroidota > Bacteroidia > Bacteroidales > Bacteroidaceae > Bacteroides. The sequence goes on from CASEKR010000006.1 coordinate 15,928, forward strand.
GTGTGCGAGAAGGTCAGGCGAATCTTGTTGCCCTCAATCCGGTAACTCTTATACATCGGACTGGAGAACGGAATTTTCTCACCGTACGTCCGGGCGCGGGCCTGGAGAGCCAGGCGGCGTCCCACTTCTTGCTTGTTCTTCGGATGTATGTCGAAAGCGTCGCCAATGTCGATAGCGACGGCCAAGCCCGTGTTATTCAGATGCAAGGTACGTGCCTGTGCCTCACGCAGTTCCGCCCAGGCGGACTCGGACGGCTCGGGCTGCTGCCCCATGAAGTTGGCCAACTGGACGATGTAGAACGGGAACTCGTAACCCCATTGGTTGCGCCAGTCGGTAATCATCAGCGGCAAGAGGTCGCGGTAGCGGTAGGCATCGCCCGTGTTGGCCTCGCCCTGGTACCAGATGGCGCCTTTGATGCAGTAGGGCACCAGCGGGTTGAGCATGGCGTTGAACAAGAATGAGGGAATGTTCGGCTCGTTGGCGGTATTGAGCGGCATCGGAGGAACGTCCCTCAGAGACAGAGAAGGTTGGTATTTCCAGTCACCGGCCAATGCCAGCGCGTCAGACTCCGAACGGCGCAGCACCATGCTTTTAACATCACCACCGAAGCCGCCGTTACCGCCCGTATCCATCACGCGCACGGCGATGACGGCCTTGCCCGCCTTCACCAACTCCTTGGGAATCTTATAGCTGCGCGGAGCCATCCAGTTCTCCGTGTGCCCCACTTCAACGCCGTTGAAGTAAGTAAAGTCATTGTCGTCGACCGAGCCGAACTCCAGCGTCAGTTCCTTGCCTGCCCATTTGGCCGGAATGTCGATTGTTTTGCGGAACCAGACGATGCCGTTGAATCCAGGCAAGCCCTGCTCCTGTATCCAGCCAGGCATTCGCATCTGCTGCCAGTCCGTGTCGTCGAAACCGGGAGCGGCCCATACAGCCTTGCCGTCGGCATACCCCTTGTCAATCTTCGAGAGTCCGGCCGACCAGGCTGCCATGTCCTGACGGAACTTTTCCTCACGACCTTCCGAGGTGGCAGGCAGGTCTGCCGCCTGCTGTAAGCGGTCGTGCATGTAAGGCAGTGTAGAGAGAGCCGGACGGCTGGTCCACGACTCGGCATAGGTGCCGCCCCACGACGTGTCAATGAGTCCGATGGGCACGTCGAGATTTTGGTGTAAATCCCGTCCGAAGAAATAGGCTGCCGCAGAGAAATCGGCCACGCTCTTCGACGAGCATACCTGCCAGCCTCCGGTGGCTGCGGCCAGGTCATCTATCGGTTTCGAACTGGTAGCCTTCTCCACCAGCAGAAAGCGGATGTTGGGGTATTGGTTAGCCTCCACTTTCTCCTGCTCATAATTCATCACCTTCCCCCAGCCTTCGACCTGCATCTCCATGTTCGACTGTCCCGAGCAGAGCCAGACTTCGCCAATCAAGACGTTTTCCAGCGTCACGGGTTTCCCGTCCGAGATGCGTATCGAGTAAGGTCCCCCGGCCTTCGGGGTAGCCACCGTTATTTCCCATTTTCCGTCGGCATCGGCCTGCGCGACATATTTCTTTCCGTCCCACGAGGTTTTGATTTCCACCTTCTTTCCGGGCTTCGTCTCTCCCCAGATAGGAGCCTGTGCCTGCTGTTGCAGCACCATGTTGTCCGAAAACAGCGGCGACAACTTCACCTGCGCGAAGGACGCCACGCTGCCCATGCAGAGCAGCGACAAAGTAAGATATTTCAGCCTGTTCATGCGTTTATGTTTCTTTTAAAATAGTTTTCCCGTTTCCTCCAAAATTACGCTCTTTTTGACAAAGTTTTCGAACTATAAGACCTTCAGCGATAACTTTATTAGGTTGAAAACAGGTTATTCACAAACTATATCTTCATCTCTATTCATTCTTATTTTATTCCCCTCCTCTGATTCAAAGGCCAGAGGAGGGGAATAATTCAGCATCAGAAGGATATCTGTACGCCCAAATTCACAACGCGCTGATTCATATAGGCATCACCAGCAGTATTCGTCTTAATCTCGGGGTCTTGCTGATACTTATCATAACTGGTAAATGTAAGCAAGTTATAAGCATTCACATAAAAGCGAACATTATCAATGTAATCCGGTAAGATTCTCTTCGGCAACTGGTAACCCAGGTCTACTGTTTTCAGGCGAATGTACCAAGCATTGATAAGCCAAAAGTCACTCATATAACTGCTTGCACTGTTAATAGTAGATGGATTAGTTGTCAGGCGCGGGAAGTCAATCTCAGCCCCGCTTTCATAACGATCAACCGTCCAACGTTTCTGGTGAATCGGCTGGAACTGACTCTTGAACGACTCAATACCCGTACCATTGATGGCAAAGCTATAATCAAACGAGCCTTGGAACAAAACATTCCAACTAAAACCTTTCCAATAGCCACCAAATGACCAACCCAATGTCGTTGTCGGCAAGTTAGGCTTACCGATGGCCATTTTATCAAAATCATTGATAGTGCCGTCATTGTTCAGGTCTGCATATTTCAAATCACCAGCTTGAACTGGAGAATCTGTGTTCGGTACAGCAGGAGCATCTGAAGCACCTGCGTTGATTTTCGCAATATCGTCTGGCGTATAGTAACCAATCCATTTATATCCGAAAGGTTGGTTCAAAGGTTTACCGGTCTCTTGTAACCAAGGATAAAGTTGTTGTGCTTCCGCTTTATATTCCACTTTATTCTTAGCATACGAGAAAACTAAACTAGTATTAAAATCAACTTCACCAAAACGGTCCTGATAGGTGATTTGGCCATCAAAACCCTTATTGCTGGTTCGTGCGACATTAGACGGAGCATAGCCAATACCTAAAATAAGCGGAACATCTTCACGGGTTACTAACTGGTCATAGCGACGATCATAGAAATAGTCGATGGTCAACGATAATTTATTAAACAAATTCACATCTAAACCGACATCAAACTTCTTGGCCTTTTCCCACGTCACACTGGGCGCACCCAAATCCCCCTCCTTATAAGAATCTGAGAGGGCAGGATAATCGCCAAACGAATAGCCATCACCTTTCTGATACACTTGATCATATAGATAACGGTTGCCCGGAGCAACATCCGAACCAACAATACCATAAGATGCACGAATCTTAAACAGTTGCACATTCTCAGCCAGCCAATCCACGTTCTGGAAATAATCTTCTTCAGAAATTACATAACCAACACCTACGGCCGGGAAAAAGCCAAAACGATTATCGCGCCCGAAACGATCGGTTCCATTATAAGCCATATTTAAGTCGAAAAGGTATTTGCTCTTGTACTTATAGCTTAACGCCAAACTGTAACCTTCGAAGTTATTAGGTACGGCCGCATTCTTGTCATCCGTAGTTCCTTGATAATTATAAAGGAACATAGCACTCACATCGTGATCATTGTTAAACACACGCGCGTAATTCAAACTTGCCTGGATATTCAGGTCTTTCCGAGCTTGTTCGGTTCCACTGGTCACGGCAAAGGTTCCATACTCATACTTATTGTCTGGATTAATACTGTATGAATCTGTTTGCGCGTTGTAATGGAACGTAGGATAATCGCTACGGTGCACCTGGCGATAATTCTCATCAATAGTCGAATACGCCAAACGGTAATTGGCCGACAAGCCTTCAGTAAGAAAATCCATTTTCCAAGTAGCACCCAACAAGATGTTGTTATCGTTACGACGCGTACGTTTATATCCTTCGTTGGCCAAGCGGGCATTCAAAGTAGGGGTATATCCCTCTACATCGCTCAGATAAGCATAACTACCATTAGGATTCATTACCGGTGCCGAATAAGGGTGCATCTTCGAGAAGTCATAAATCTCGCCCGTAGCATTCATATTACAGGGTTCGTTGATATTCATCACACGCGAAGATACATCCAAACGCAAGGAGAAATTATCCGTCACGTCAAAATCGATATTAGTTCGATAGTTGAAACGGCGATAAAAATAATTAGAATTAACACCACTGTCCGAAGTACCAAAGTCACGCACCATACCATCCTGTGTGAAATAACCTGCCGAAGCAAAATAACGTAATTTCTTGGAACCTCCAGAGATGTCCACATTAATGTTCTCCTGGAAAGCCATATCCTTGAAAATAGTTTCATACCAATTTACATCGGGATGCCCGTAAGGATCGGTATGATCACGAAACGCTACCAAATCATCATCCGAGAACAATGGTTGCATACCGTCGTTCTGATAAGCTTCATTCACTAACTGAGCTGTTTCATACGAATTCAGGAACTTAGGCGTACGAACAGGAGTCTGCACCCCCGCTTCCACACGTACATTAATCTGAGGCTTACCTTCCTGACCTCGACGAGTCTTTACAACCAACACACCATTAGCTCCCTTAATACCATATACAGCAGTTGTAGAAGCATCTTTCAAAATAGAGATGCTCTCTATTTCGTTTACGTTGATTTGTGACAACTGTTCATAAGTATACTGCACATCATCCACTATAATTAAAGGTTGATTGCCATCATTATTCAATGAACTTACACCACGGATAAAGAAGTCTGAGGCATCTTTACCTGGCTGTCCTGAAGTCTGCTGGGTAAAAAATCCCGGCAACTTACCAGCTAACGCATTCTGTAAACTACTAGTCGGCACATTTCGTATTTCACGAGCTTGGATACCGCTCACCGCCCCTGTCAAAGTCAAACGTTTGGCTTTACCATAAGCCACCACCACGACTTCATCCAGATTAGTTTGGTCTGGCGTCATCACTATATCCAATATACGCTGGTCGCTAACTTTTACCGTTTCTGTCTTAAAACCAATATAGACAAACTCCAGCACATCACCTTTGCTTGCACTCAACTGGAAATTGCCGTCAATATCTGAAATCACACCGGCCTTTTCCCCTTTAATTCGAATGCTCACCCCGGGCAGAGTTTCACCGTCGGTTGAAGCTACTCGCCCCTTCACTGTAAACGATTGTCCGAAAACAAACGTGAACAAATTAATGCATATAAGTAGTAAAATAAGTCTTTTCATAGTACATTACCAATTCGGGTTTTGAATCATGTTTCTGTTTTTAATCACTTCTGCGTAAGGAATCGGATAAAGATACCTTCTCCGCTCAAATTTTGGCGACAGGACACTAACTTCATTGTAAGTTATCCGACCGCTATTACTAAAGATTGTTACACCTCTTAACGGTTGATTAAGCACTTCTTCAGCAATTTCCCAACGCCGGATATCCCAATAACGATGTTCCTCGAAAGCCAGTTCAATGCGACGTTCATTTTGAATGACCTCACGCATTTCACCTTGCGTCATGTTTAAATCCAATCCATACAAATTATCGTCTCCTGCTTCAATACCGGCACGTTGACGCAATGCAATGATCGCATCATAAACTTCTTGCGAAGGCGAAGTCTCACTTTCATTCAAGGCTTCCGCATAGTTTAACAAGATCTCTGCATAACGGAACATGGGCCAAAGATGAACCTGCTGGTCGTCATAATCTGTCCGTCCATTAGAGTCGTATTTTCCCATGAACTTACACATGTAATATCCTGTCTGATTAGAAGAAGCACCACTAGGGTTATTCACTCCACCTTGCGTCAAATCCAATACGCGTCCTAACCAGTTGGAACCATGATGTAGAACAGTTTTGTTCAAACGAGGATCACGATTTGCATAAGGATCATTCGCATTATATACATACTTGTTACTTTCTCCTGGCATTTTTCCGTCCAGCATAGGAAATGCATCCACTAAATTTTGAGATGGAGTCGTACGTCCATTGCCCAAAGCATTACCTGTAAACCCTAAAGGCCCATTGTTTGTCTCTACATTTTTGTTTTTACCATCTTGCCGGAAGAATATTAACTCCGGATTTGTCGATTGATCATAAAAGCCCAAAAATACATCACGCACATCTGCTGTCAAACCGATATTGGCTTTTCCTTCCGATCCAAACTCGTCAATAAAATCTTTGGCTGCTTGTGCTGCCAAGCTCCAACGTGTCGGATCGTAACTAGCATATCCAACTAGTTCATTACCCGGTTCAATAGGACTCTCGTTAAACAACGGGCTAGCTGCATAGAGCAAAACACGGGATTTCATAGCCATACAAGCTTCCTTCGTCGGCGTATGGGCGTACTCAAAAGCATCAGACATGGGGAGTCCACGCAAATCATCTTTGATAGCATCTAATTCTGAGACTATATAGTCTATACATTCCGCGAATGTATTACGTGGCAATTCCATATCATCGTTCAAATCGTAAACCCGATCCCCCAACAAGGGAACACCTCCATAACGTTTTACTAATTCAAAATAGAAATGCGCCCGCAAGAAACGCGCTTCGGCTTTCATACTGACATTAAGAGGATGCACTTCACCGTTAGCAGCCGTATATTTCAAGTTAAACGGAACCACATCAATGTGATTGATTAAAATGTTTGCTTTACGTATGCCATTATAAAACTCCCCCCAATACATGTCAGAAGAGACCCTGTTACTGGCAGTGAATTGTCCCATGAACAACTTCAACACATCCGGTTCATCATTACTAATAGACATTGCGTCATCTGTGGCAGCGTCCAAATAATCACCGCCAACTCTGTTATGACCATTATACAGATTGTTCAGATAGATTTCATTCAAAAAGTATCTAGCCTGTAGACCAGCCGAATCACTTCGCGAGAATAAATAATCTATACTGAACTGTTCCACTGGCTCACTTTCATAACCGTCGATACAAGCAGAAAACATAACTGTAGTTAACAGGCCTGTTCCCAAATATTTTAGAAATTTATTTCGTATCATAGTCTTGTTCATCTCTTTTTTAGAATCTAACATTAATACCTGTGCTAATTACACGTTGCAATGGATAGCTTGTAAAGCTAGTCACTTCCGGATCTACCAAGTTGCAGGCAGACTTCGTGAAAAGGTTTTGCCCGTTTACAAAAATCTTTACACGCGCGCCTCCCAAATAATTGCGACAGAACGAATCCGGTAGATTGTAGGCCAAAGAGACATTCTTCAAACGGATAAAGTTCCCGGAGTAAACCCAGAACGAAGAGCCCCAACCATTACCTTGGTTATACGTATTTCCACCAGCTGACAAACGAGGGAAAGTAGCTGTTTCTGCCGTTTCAGGCGTCCAACGTCCCAAGAGGTTTTCGTAACCTTGACCATAATGTTGTCCGATGGTCTGGAAACCTTGCAGTAACGTCCAGTCACTCAACTGCAAATCGCGATTGTAAGCTCCTTGCCAAAACATAGAGAACTCCAAACCTTTCCATTCAAAGCCAAAATCAATGCCAAAGTAAGACAAAGGTTTATCGCCTCCTATAACGGTACGGTCGAATTCATCAATCACATGGTCTCCGTTCAGGTCTTTGTATTTAATATCACCCGGCTGAATATTGTCAAAGCCTTCGATAACAGCACTGTTGGCAATTTCTTCTTCCGAAGTAAAGAAGCCATCGGCCACTAATCCATAAATAGCTCCCAGCGGGCGTCCTGTTTGACGTAAGTAATCATAAGGTTGCTCTTGTTCATCCATAAACAAAAGTTTGCTCTGTTGGCAACTCCAATTAGCCGATACATAATAATTAAACTCATTTATACGGTCTTGATAGGTAAGAGACAACTCACCACCGAAATAACGAACCTTACCAATATTTTCAGTCGGATAACTCAATCCTATCAGTTCAATACTTTTCCCTCTAGACTGCAACAGGTCAACATATTTGTCATTGTAATAATCAGCTGTCAATTGCAAGCGATTGTTAAGCAATGCTATGTCTACTCCTACATTCCATTTATAAGCCTTCTCCCAAGTCAAATACGGATTGGCCAAGGGGGAGTTTTCGGATGTGATGTTTGTTTGCCCCAAAGAGGATCCCAGCGGATACCAAGCAGTCGCATTCTGAGAAAAAGTCTGGCGGTATGTATAATATCCGGCATTATCAATGCCGTTACCCGTCTTACCAAACACTGCGCGGAGTTTCAGCTTGTCCACCCAATCAACTTTTTCCATGAAAGCCTCTTTGCTGACATCCCAACCAAGACCAAATGCGTAGAACGTTCCCCATCTGCGACCTGGCGCATAGCGATTGTAATAACTTTCACTCATAGCAGCCTGCACAAAATATTTGTTATTGTAATCATAGGAGGCATTCAGCACAATGTTGGAAGGCAACTGTGGCAGGTCAAAATTAGACAGCACGCTACGAGTGTCTCCCATCAAACTGGCCTTCACTCCATGAACACCGAAACGACGATCATAATCAATGGCTAATTGGCCATACATCTGCTGATAATTCGTTACTGCCGTAAAAGAATTGCTCTGCGTTGTAGTCGATCCGTATTGGGCATATATTTCTTGGCCGGCATCATTGAAAGAATAATCCCAAACAGGCTGCCGCATCGTACGGTTAATCGAAGTACGGTTCTGGATGTCTACATTACCCACCAAACGAGCAGACAATCCCTTCACCAGTTTATCAAAATCATACTTCAAGTTAATGCCACCGATAATCGTGCGAGATGCATCAGTTATATAACCGGAGCCTATGGTCTGATACATCAAGTTATTGTCAAACGACACGCTACCACCCCATGTACCGTTGGGATTATATATAGGATATGCATTATTGGGCGTTGTGTAAATGGTGTTCAGCAGATTACCATAACCACCACCACTCGCACCCGGCTGAGTACCGTCTTCCACACGCCCTAAGAAAGTAACCTTAGCAGTAAAATCATCCGTAATATTAATGTTTACTTTCGAAGTAATCATGTAGCGATCGTAAGACAAGTCGGTATTATGCCCTCCTTGGGAACTATTCAAGAAGAAACCGTCTTCTGTCATATAACCGAAACTTACAAAATATTGGGCAAATTTATTTCCACCAGCCGCATTCACATTGTAAGACTGGACGGTAGAACTCTTACCAACCAATTCGTCATACCAGTTTATATCGGGATGAGTATAAGGACTGGTCTGATTACGGAACATGTCGAAATCATCGTAAGAATAGAGCGGCGTCAACCCATCATTCTGCAACGCCTCATTCAGCAGGTAAGCATATTGATAGGAAGAAAGTGGTTTGGGTGTTTTCAAAGAGCTTTGTACGCCAAAACGCCCCGTGAACGACAGTTGAAAACCTTCTTTGATGGGATTCTTCGTCGTAATGACCAAAGCTCCCCTAGAACTACGCATGCCTAACAACATGGACGACAAAGCATCTTTCTGAATAGACACAGACTCTATAGCTTCCGGGTCAATGCTAAAAAACTCATGCTGCACACCATCAATCATAACTACAGGCGAAGTGCCGCGAGAGCCGATGCTGAACTCCGTGTTATCACTGTAAAAGCCCTGCCCAAAGTTAGGAATATAACCTATCAAATTGGAAGAGGAGTTAGACGCGATCTGATGTTCCCGTGCTCCCCGATATTGCGAGATATACAATCCCGGCAAACGCCCCATCAGTGACGGAAGAATTGTCGAACCCGTCATCGAAGTCAACTTGTCAGTATAAATCGTCGCAGACGAACCCAAATAGCTCTGTGCGTCATAATCTTCATACGGTCCAGCAATAGTAGCAGAATGTTGAATGAAAGGTTCAGACAAAGTAATCTTCAAGACACGCTTACTGTCACGTAGTTTCTTTATCTTAACCTCTTTGTACAGATACTCAGGATGAGCCAATTGCAAGACTTCACCTTTCTGATGTACAAAACTGAAGGTACCCTCAGTGCCTGTTACAGTCTTAAAATCACGGCCTTTAATGGTAACGACCACTTCTGAAATTGGATTACCATACTGGTCTACCACTTTCGCATTGATTAAATCATCTGTCTCTTTCCCGTCGGTTTGCTGAGCCATTGCAATCGGGCATCCACCAACCAACAACATATAGACTATCAGTAGTATGGCATTCCACCGACTACCTTTTCTTTTTATATTGTCCATAAGAATATTTGTATTTTTCATTAACAATCAACTATTCACATAAAAGTTCGCTAACAAAAGGTTCCTTACTGCCATCGCTTTCAACACCAGTTGCTGCTGCATCGTCTTCTGTTTGGCTCACACTTACCGTTCCATCAGCATTCGTAAACAGATATTCAATCCGTGTAATCGTCTCACCGTCTTCTATACCAAAGAAGTCCGTTGGCCAGATGGTCAAACTATACGTATTGGTGAAAGCTTGGTCTTCTTTCATCATCAACGTCTTGTCCGAACGTTCATTAACCGTATAAACCTTTCCGTTATCCGTATAAGCTGTTGCCTCAAAATAGATGGCATCTTCATCCACCAAATCATTCGCATACGTATCGCCGACAAAACTATATGTAATGTAATCATCCTGCAATGCAGTAAGAGGTTCCATCTGGTTAAAATGGAAGTTGCAATAGTCTATCTCCACACCTGTACCATTAACCACTTGGAAACATTCTTCACTATACACCACTTTATAGTGATCTTCAGAAGAGCCTATCCCATCGTCCGAATGATTAATGAAGAAACCGATGTGAGCCTTCAAGTTCTTCGGACCAGTCTTACACTTAAATGTAATGGTAAACGTTGGGTTATCATGATTCAAGATCGTATAAACCTTATCCGTCTGGAAAGCAACCCATTCCATATCATTCAACACATTGGTACCCACTCCATACTTATTCTTCAGAGCAGCATCCCAAGACAGCCCAGTCTGATTTTTAGGTTGCGAACTTACGGGTATTGGAGACATAGTATACGAAGTGACTCCATCTTCCAGACCTGTAGCAACATAGGTTACAGTAGTATTCTCACGTGCATTCCAACTGCTCGGTACTAATATAGCAGCAATCAGCCTTACATTACTATGGTCTTCTGCACATTCGATATGCCCATTCAAAGTAAATGTAGCCACATCTCCTGCGTTTACCCAATAACGAGGTTCCTCCTCTGTCCCCTGATTCATATTGGGAGAGCCATCGATATAGACACAACCAATGACAACCAATACTAATAATATGAACAGGCCTCCTATGCGGATGGCTGTTATTTTCTTCTTTCTATTGTTTTTCATACTTGTCTTCTGGTTATAATCTGACTATTTTCTGGAAAGTATATACATATTCGTTCGTATGGCAACCCGGACTCAGCGTAAGAATAAGCTGGCGTTTTCCACCGCGAGTAACATATTGGATTTCTGTCTTCACCTCATATTGGCTCGTTCCTTCTTTGAATATAAGATGGAACGGATACAAAAGGTCGTCCACACTCCATGTACCATCTTGTTTGACGATAAACGGCAAATAATTATCCAACTTATAAGTATTATCCGCGTTCAGCAACAAATGAAAGCTCGAAAAATCCATTCGTTTTGTGATATCAATCCCATTACGGGTTACATTATACAGTTCCCATTCACCGGAAATATCTTTAGGTACTTCTGAATAAGTATCCGGAAGAGTCTCATCGTTAAACGTATTACACGAAACGAGAGAGAAAGTAAAGGCTCCCAAAAGAACCGCTATTTTAGTTCTGATCTTCATAAAGCAAACTACTTTTTTGATTATTCATAATAGGGATTCTGCAGCAAGTTCTCAGACTTTACAGTTTCTTTATAAGGTATTGGATAGAAATACATAGCTTTACGGAATGTATGAGTACGTACAGCAACTTCCTTCCATGTCTTACTACCATCTTCTGCACGAGTCACTTCGCAACCATGCATGACTTTATTATCAGTCTGGTCAGCAATCATCCAACGGCGCACGTCAAAGAAGCGGTGCCCCTCAAACGCCAATTCCAGGCGACGTTCCAGCCGGATAGCTTCACGCATCTCATCTTGCGACATGTTAGGCTTTAAACCATACATTCCGTCTGCTCCAGGTTCTATCGCCGCACGTTTACGTAACAGTTTCAATACTTCATAAGGACTGACTTTCTGCCCGCCCAAAGTCTCTTCGTAATTCGGCCCATAATATTCATTGGCAGCCTCTGCATAATTCAACAAGATTTCAGCATAACGTATGACCGGAAATGCTTGTGAAGTAGTAACAAAATAGTTTCCAGACAACTGGCTATGCATCGTCTTGCAAACATAATAACCAGTAACCGTTCCTGCGCCAAAAGCATCGGTCGTAGCACCTGCCCCATCGTAGGTATTCACCACATGGTTAGCATCACCTGCGTTAAACAACTTTCGTCCGTCATAAACCACCGTATAATGGAAACGGCGGTCACGGTTAGTTGCCTGATTCAACGGGTCGTAAGTATAAGCGCTGGTAGGATCGTCAATATCTTTTCCATCTATCATCGGGAAGAGTTTAGCCAAATCATAATAGATATACCCACCATTACCATTTCCACCGCACGTGGGAGGTCCAAATAAAGCTTCGCGCGTATTACTACTGCCACCGGCACGACATTCAAGCAATCCCTCACAATAGGCACCATTAGAATAAGTCACCCCATCTGCTCCATCAGTATTTTTGTAATAGTCGTTGGTGTGGAAGATAGCGTGGAAGCCCCATCCTGGTGCGTCGTTTCCATCTTGATCTTTATGACGAATATAAATAGAGAACTTGTTCATCATAATAACATCGCGTGCTGCATCAACTGCTGCTTTCCAACGCTCTTTGTCATAGTCTGGATAGCCAATAACTTCTTTAGGGAAATCAGTATCCGTGCCAAAATCACTGCCATTATACAGTGGACTGGCAGCATAGAGACGTACACGGGAAATCAACCCCAGACAGGCTCCACGCGTTGCACGGCCATTGTCATTACCACTGAAGGTATCAGGCAGGTCTTGCGCTGCAAGTTCGCATTCAGAAATAATATAATCTACACAGTCAGCATACGTATCACGACTCGTTTTCATCGTACCGTTGAAAGCATCTTCTACCGCATAAACGTTGTCACCAATCAGAGGCACGCCGCCGTAGTGACGCAAAAGCATAGCGTAATACCAAGCACGCAAAAAACGCGCTTCAGCCTTATACTGTTTCTTTTCAGAGTCAGAAATCGGGCATTTATCTACATTCGCAAAGAACTGGTTTACACGGCGAATGTTCGTATAAGCCTTTTTCCATACATCATCCTCGAGTGCGGATACAGGATTAACCGTTCCTGTGGCAAACATCACATCCATCGTAATGGCAGAATTGACTTTATAGGCAGCTTCATCACAAGCCGTCTGTAAGCCTCCATGTTCTGTAGCCCATCCCATGAACACTGTTCTATAACGGTTATTACTCACGTCATAGCCCAAATCCACATAAATCTGTGATAGGAAACCCGCCGTATAGGCACTATCCGTAAAGACGGTCTCCTGGTCCAAGTCTGTCGTTTCCACCTGCTCCAAATTGGCGCATGATGCAAACACTCCTCCCCCAATACATAGGGGTACAATCAGGTTAATTAGGCACTTCATACAGTTTAAAGTTGTTTGTTAATTAAAGGTTGATTATTCATGTTGTTTTTCAATGCATTTTCCACTATTGTACACAAAGCAAACTTGCTAGAAATATTAAACCGGTATCCATTTAAGGTTCTACTTCTTTTTCGGAGACACACTCATCATAATGAGCATATAAGTCTCCAAAGCATCAAGACAAGTAATGCTATTTACAAGACATCAAGCCCTTCCCGTTCCAGATATCCGTACTGCTTGAGCAGCACCTTCACACCTCCTTTCAGCAGGGCCGGTTCGGCCTCGATGGTTAGTTCGCGTTCTTCGCCTGGCAATAGGGTAATGTAGTTGTCGGAGAAGATAATAGGCAGGACGCGCTCGCCGGTGGCAGCATTCACCAGCCGGATACGGTTGGCAAAGGATACGGTGGCGGAAGGGTTCTCCAGACGAAGGAGGAAGCGGCCGCCTGTTGTCTTCTGCAACAAGGTACACTTCAGGGGAGCCTCGGGCAGAGTATTGAGCGGGGTGTAATCCAGTTCTTTCTCGCCGTTACGCCAATAGAAGTTCTCCGACAGCAACTTGCCTTTGGCATCGGTCAGCTTCAGGCGGATAAAGTGGAGCGGGGTCAGTCCTTGGGCTTGCTTGAAGCCGTCACCAATGGCCGGGAAGGGCAGCACGAAGGCTTCCGCCCTGTTGCTGGCAGGCACGTCCACTGTGGCAGTCCGCGCGTAGGCCGTGGCTTCGCTCCCGTCAAGGTTATAGACAGTGGCGGTAGCGGTAGCCCCCTTCAGGTCGGTAGCGGTGGTATTGATGACTTTCACGCTGTTGTTCGAAGCGTTCCACTGGATGTGGAGATGCTCGCACGCGCTCTTTGCGCCCCAATAGGCACCCGTCGGGTCGTAATAGTAATCATAGGTCTGCCAAACGAAGCTGGGATAAGCGGGATGGCTCATCCAGATGAGCAGTCCGGCAGCATCGTCCCACATCTTGTCGTTCCAGGCTTCGTACATGCCTTTCATGACCTCAATGTTGAGCAGTTGGGCTTTCTCGCAAAATTCCTCCAGGCTTCCGGACTCGCCGAACTGTTCGTTGACGGCGCGCTTGTAGTTCACCGGGTTAGCGTTCGAAGCCTCTTTACCGAAAAAGTGTTTGTTCCAAACCGTCGCAGGGTCTTCCTTCAGTTGTTCGTCCGTCGGCAGAGGCCACCAGTCTTTTTCAGGAATAAACTCCTTGACGCTCTCAAAAGTCGGGAAAGTGGCCGTGCCTATCTCCGTGCGCATCCCGTAGCCATAGTTGCTGCCATAGGGATAAGGCGGATTGTTGAAGGCCAAGTTGCTGCCCGGGGTATCAAAGTGGTGGCGCGGCGGCTGGTTGCCCCACCATCCGCTGCCGGACAGGCCGTCTTGGTTGGAACACGACTTATACATGCGGTCGTTGTGGTCTTCTTTCGCCACGACTTCACGCAGATAGTTGTCGAGGTCGGGAGCCGGGTGTGTCTCGTTGGCGCCACACCAGATAGCGATACACGGATGGTTGCGCAGGCGTTTCACCTTGTCGAGGGCATTGGCCTTGAAGGCTTCGGGCTGGGCCACATCGTTGTAGGCCACGTAGAGCCAGAAGTCGTTCCACACCATGATGCCGTAGCGGTCGCAGTAGTCGTAGAACTCGTCGTCGGTGACACAGCCCGTCCACAAGCGAATCATATTATAGTTCATTTCCTTATGCAGGCGTATCTTGGTCTCATACTCCTGCCCGTGGCAACGCAGCAGGTATTCGCTCATGCCCCAGTTGCCGCCTTTCAGGTAAATTTTCTGCCCGTTGATGAAGAAGGTCAGCACGGGGAAACCCACAGCATTGTCCACCATCTTGTACTCGTATTTCTTGATACCGAAAGTGATGTCTTTCGCGTCAGATACTTCGCCGTCTGCCAAGCAGTTCAACCGGCAGGTATAGAGGTTCGGCTCTCCGTAGCCGTTGGGCCACCACAACTTGGGGTTATCCACCACCAATTCCGGGCAGTCCCCCTTGCCGACAGCCACCCGGGCCGACGCATTGCCTTCTACACGGACGGTCTTCTTGAATGTGATGCCGCCCGGTTGGATGGTTCCTTCGACAGTAATGTCGCGAGGTTCGGCCGAGCAGTTGCGCACGGTAGTGGAGAAAGAGAGTTCGGCACGCTGCAGGGTAGGCAGTTCGGAGCGAATCCAGGGATCTTCCATCACGGCGTCGCCCGTCACCTTCAAGTAGGCGTTCCCTGTGATGCCGGCCAAACGTCCCGGCACGTAGGGCATCCAGTCCCAACCGGCTCCAGCCAGGTAGCTGGGGCTGCAGGCCACACCATAAGGCCCTTTGTCGTCGCGCGTTTTCTTTTGATCCGTATCATAGATGAGCACGGCCACCGCGTTTTTCCCTTCTGCGTCTACCAATTCCGTCACGTCAAACTTGGAACGGAGCATGTGCCCACTGACGTCTTTCGTGGATGTGGGAGTCCCGGAAATCTTCTTTCCGTTGAACCAGAAGTCCGCGAAACGATTGGTATTGTCGAAATGCAACCACACGCGCTTGCCCGGTGCATAAGTCTCCGGCAGTTCAAACTCGGCGCGATACCAGAAGGGTTGGCTATAAAAGGTTTCATCCACCTGGTAGATATTATCCGCATAGTTGGGGTCTTTTTCGCGTCCGGCCTCCACGTAAGCGGTAAAGGTCGCGCCGGGTACCACGCCGGGCACGGGATCGGACAGACGATAACCGGGCATGGAGACGGCTTCGCCCGAAGCGTCTGGCTGCAAAGAGCGGGGCTGCACTTCCCACGCAATGCCGTCGCAACTGTTGAGCGACAAGACCTCTTCACGCGCACCGTCCGTCGTGCAAGCGGAACAGAACAGGAGCAACAGGAAGCAAGCAGAAACCGCCCGTGTCCCCACGATGTATTTGCAAAAGTTTGGTACGTTGTCCCGGACGAACCGGGTGAAAGATTCTAAACTTTTCATGGCATCTTTCTTTTTCCTTTTTTATTAATTAGATGTTTCCGGTATTATCTCGCCGGCTCCGAAACCTACCCGGAAAAGCGGATTCCGGAGCCGTTATTTTTTGTACAGGCAAAAGTAGGGATTAAAATCCATCGCCCGCAGAAAAAGGGGATTAGAGTATATCCAAAGTAGATACCTTTGCCAAGCAAACAATCATAACATATTACAATTCAAACAGTTATAAACACCCCTCAGAAACCCCATGTTAGATAGCTTGGAATAGAGAAAGAGGTACCAAAACCGTTCATTGCGCCCCCCATTGCTCATTCGGCTCGCTGCCCATGAAGAGTTCCAAGCTTCCGCCCGCCACTATCTGGGAAAAGTCGAGGCAACTCTTCTCATACGGTTCTCCGTTGAGCAGTGCCTTTTGGATGTAGACGTTCTCCGGACTATTGTCATGAGCAATGACGGTGAAGGTCTTACCCGGATAATAGGCCGGATCCAATTGGAACTCCACGCGGTCGAACACGGGGCTGGTGATTTGCATACGCGTATCGCCCGGACAGTCGGGATGGAGGCCGGAAGCGGCCAGGACATACCAAGCCGACATTTGGCCGACGTCTTCATTGCCCACGATGCCCTCTACTTTGTTGAAGTAGGCCTTGCGGCAGATGACACGGGTCCATTTCTGTGTGAGCCACGGTTCGCCCAGTTGGTTGAAAAGGAAAGGCACGAAGTGCACCGGCTCATTGGCGTGGTTGTAGTAGAGGTTCCAGAGGAAGTCGGAAGGAGTCTGGTCGAAAAGTTGTTTCAAATCGGCCAGCACCTTCCCGCGCCCACCCATCAGTTCGACCATGCCCGGCACGTCGTGGGGCACGAACCAACCCTGTTGGTAAGGGTTGGCCTCGAAGCAGCCATACCATTCCTTCAAACGGCCTTCCTGAGGCCAGGGTTGCCAGGAACCGTCGGCATTGCGCGGGCGGAACCATCCTTTTTCAGAGTCGAAAATGTTGCGGTAGACTTGGCCTTTCTGGTAGAAAGCCTTGCACTCTGCATCCTTGCCCAAGGCTGCGGCCAGGCGGGAGACGCACCAGTCGGTATAGGCGTATTCCAAAGTCTTGGCAATGGAACTCGAACCAGGCGTGTAGCCCAAGGAATCATTGCCGAACACGCGCGAGGTGTTGACGGCGTAGCGGAAAGCCTTCTCTGCGTCAAACGTGCGGATGCCCTTCACATAAGCATCGGCCAACACGGAGAGGGCGGGATTGCCCAACATGCAACCGGAGTAGGCGTTCAGCAGTTCCCAACGCTCGAAGTATTCGCGCCCGCTCTGCTCGGCTTGGTTGATAAGCGAGTTCAGCGCATCGCTGACTACGCGCGGGTTGATGAGCGTCTGCAAGGGGAACTGGCTGCGGAATACGTCCCAGCCGCTGAAAATGGTCCGCTTGGCAAAGGACGGGTCTGCGTCGTGTGGCTTCAGGTCGCCGCCCACGTAACGTCCGTCCACGTCAGTATAGATGCGCGGGTCGATCATCGTGTGGTAAAGGGCGGTGTAGAAGACCGTCTTCTCGTCATCCGAACCGCCAGCAATGCGGACGCGGCCCAGTTCACGGTTCCACTGTCCGTCGGCCTCACGGCGCACCTGGTCGAAATCCTTGCCGGCGATTTCCTGCTTGAAGTTCTTCTCGGCCCCCGCCATGTCTACGAAGGAAATACCCACTTTCAGGTCGACCGTCTCGCCCTCAGTAGTGGGAAACTCGGTGTAGAAACCCACATGCTTGCCTTGTACCTCGGTCCGGCCTTTCTGCACCTGCGCCTGTGCGACGCGTTGCAGGTAAGGAATGCTGGTGACTTCGTTGAGTTTCCTAACCCACCCGTCAGGAATGTCGGCGCTCCAGCAACCGAAATTCTCCAGGGGCTTGCTGAAACGGGCGTAGAAGTAGACTGTATAGTCGGCCTGGCCCTCGCCGTTACCCCAGCCTCCGCCATCGGGCGTGCAACGCATCCAGCCACGAATGGTGTGGTCGTCCGCCACCTGGAGGTATTGCTCCGTGGAAGTGCCGCCCACACGGCGGGCCAAGTCAATCTGTATGCGCGAGCAGTCGTTGGCGGGATAGGTGAACCGCAACATGCCGCAACGGGGCGTGGCGGTGCATTCGGCCTGCACTCCGTAGTCGGTCAGGCGGACGGAATAGTAACCCGCGCGGGCAGTCTCCGTGGCCTTGTCATAGGCCGAGCGGTAACCTTCTATGCTGTCGTTGCCTTCCTTGCCGGCCACCAACTTCAGCGGGCCAGTAGTGGGCATTACGAGGAAATTGCCCAAATCGCCACCCCACCCCACGCCACTCATCTGCGTGAAGGCGAAGCCCTCGATGGTCCGGTGTTCGTAACTGTAACCGGAACCGTTGTCGCCGCCGGTAATGGTATTGGGGCTGACTTGCACCATGCCCCAGGGCGTAGTGGCGCCGGGGAAAGTCTTTCCCAGCCCATGATAGGCGCCGGCGGCCTCGACATTGGTGCTGGCGCCGATAAAGGGATTCACGTAGTCTGTCGGACGGCCGACCTCCTCCCGGGAGGCCGCGCCGGGCGTGGTGCAGGCCGTCCAAAACGGCAAGACGCACGCGAGGATGAAAATAGCAGGTTTCCTATGCATATTTATTCTGTATATATGTTTTTTCTTATATATGTTTTTTCTTATATATGTTCCTTGCACGTATGCCCGGATGCGGTTTCTGTCCTCCGCAGCCGGCGTCCGCAAACGCCGAAGCGTTCATTTGTCCCGGACGCACTCGGGACTTGCACGGAGTGCGGCGCGTGCCCGTATCAGTCAATAAACTCGCAACCAGTCACTTCGTAACGCCGCCCGTCGTAACCACCGGTGCGCTCCAAGGAGACTTGCCCGCCGGACGCCCGCAAAGTCACGATGTTAAACTTGCCCTGCTCGAAGTCATAGGTCGTGCCGTCATCTTCAAACAAGCGGCAAGAAGCCTCATCTGTGCCATACGCCCGGCAATGGAGGCGGAAAACAGTTTCCGCATCAACATATTGCACCGGCTCAGCCAAAGGCAACAGAGTGCCTTGCCGCACGAACAGGGGCAGCTGGTCGAAGCGGACGGTGATTTCGTATTCGCGCCCGCCCTCGTAGCGTTCGTTCGTATTGAAGTCATACCACACTCCTTCGGGGAAGTAAACCCGTCGCGTATCCCCGTCGCCGTAGAGCGGGGCAGCCATCAAGCCGTCTCCTATCAGGTACTGGTCAGAAAGGTCGCGCAGGCGTTCGTCCGCCGGATAGTCCATCAGCAGGGGACGGAAAGGAGGCAGCCCCTCCGTGCGGTAAACATAGAACGCATAGTATAGGTAGGGCAACAACTGCATCCGCAAGTCAATGAGTTTGCGCGCATAGGATTCATATTCCTCCGCCTCGGGAAGGAACTCGCCGCGCTCGTTCTTGCCCCGGTCGAATTGCAACCAGGGAGCGTATTGCAGGTACCAGGCATTGACCATGGCCTGCGGAGAAAGGAGCACAGTGTGCAGGCGGTGGAAGAAGTCGGCGGCGGAACGGGCCTCGCGCACTTCGGGACACCACAGCAGGCCGCCAAAGGCAGAGTTGCAAAGTGCCTGGATGTATTGTCGATGGTCGTAAGTGTCGCTATACAGCACCGCGCTGCGCGCCGACATGAACAGGCCGGACGAGCGGTAGTCTTGGTAGGCGCGGAGGTTCATCCGGCGGTAGAGGTCGTCCACGGTGTTGACATAGAGCGAGCCAAAAAGCTGGTGCATCTGCTCGCCGTCGATGCCTGAGGGAAACTTCGCCAGGTCTGGGAAACACCACGTGGCCGAACCGAAGGCAATATTGGAGTTGTCGCATTCGTCCAGTTTGAAACCGGAAATGCCCTCGTCAATCAGCCCTTGATGGTAATCGCCGAACACCCGGCGGGCCTCCGGCAGCAGGAAGTCGGGCACCAAGCCGTTCCAGACCAGGAAATCGCCCGCATAAGGCTCCATCTCCTGGCGGATGGGCGAAGAGGGATGGACGTACGCATGTTCCCAAAGGTTTATCTTATAGCCTTCACGGCGCAAGGAATCGAGCATGGCCCGATGGCCGGGGAAACGTTCGTCGCTCCACACGTAGGAACAGGAGTAGGTAGCAGTCTGCCAACCCGGCTCCAGCCCCAGGACATCGCACGGGATCCGGTTGTCGCGGAAATAGCGGGCGAAGCGGTAGACCGAGTCGCGCGTGGCGTCGCCTTTCACCCGGTACTTGAAGCCCAATCCCCACAAAGGCGGCAGGCATCCCCCGCCCGACAGGAGATTGTAACGCTTCACCACGCCGGCCACCTCGGGTCCGGTGATGACGAACACTTCGACGCCCTTCGCTCCGGGGATGTCGATAAATACCTGGTTGCCCCCGGCACGGTTATCATACAATTGCGAAGGATCGTCGGCAATCTTTTCCCGGTTGCCCTCGGTGGCGCGCGCGTTTTGTGAAATCTTGGTGTTGGAACCGCAAAGGAACGTGGTATAGCGCGCCGTGTTCACCAAGATACCATAGCCCTTGCTGGAAACATAGAACGGCTGCGGCGCGTGCGAGTAGCCCAAGTCGTTCAGCGGGTTATCGTTGACAACCGGCCGTTTGCGCGTCCCCCGGTGGCCGAAGGTGCCGTATTGCATCCCGAAGCCATAAAGCTGTTCGCCGTCGGCAAGCGGCACTGTCACCTGGCAGCCACGGCCGTTCACTTCTATAAGAATGTCATCTATATCGAAAGGCAATTCCGCTTCCGGCAGGCGCTCCATGGCCTCCGTCAGGGGCTGTCCGCCCAACACGGCATAAGGGGTGAAGGGGTCGATGCTGCCCGCAGACAGCTTGATGACGCCCGGCGCCAATTCTTCTGACGCCACAGGAGCTTCTCCTCCGCCCTGGCAGGCGCCAAGTAATCCCCCGGCCAGGAGCATCGCATACACTAAGAATCGTTTCATGGCTCTCTTATTTCAGTTTCAACACATACGTTTTCAAACCAAAGCGGGGCATAGAGACTTTCAACCGTGCCGCACGGCCGGACACTTGCTGCCACTCCGGCCACGCCACGTGCGCGCCGTCCAGGCCGACTTCTTCCACGCCTGCCACGGGCACAGACAGCTTCACCTCGCAGGGACGGCCGTCCCCCTCGGCATTGAAAAGCCTCATCACCACATCCCCGTCTTGCAAATAGGCCGCGCTTAGCTGGTAACCGCTGCCGCCCAAGTCGATGAACGAGCGGGAAACAGGCGTCGCGTCGGCCAGCCAGCAACTTTGCAACGGCTCATTCCAGGCATCGCTGGCGGCTTGGATGCGGGCCTCGTCCCACTGCCCACGATGGGGAATAAGGGCGTAGGACACCTCGGTCGGCCCCGTAATCTTGTAGTCAGGTCCCCAAAGTCCCTGCCCGGAATACTGGAGCGTCAGCCCGAGCGGGAAGCCGCTGCCATAGGTGTAGGAGGTGGTATGGTCAGACAGCAGGGCCAAGGAGTGGC
This sequence comes from uncultured Bacteroides sp., assembly GCA_949288585.1. GTDB lineage: Bacteria > Bacteroidota > Bacteroidia > Bacteroidales > Bacteroidaceae > Bacteroides. The sequence continues at coordinate 37,797 of CASEKR010000006.1, forward strand.
CGTCGCCAGGTTCCGCCAAGTCCACCCAGTTCAATATGATGTTGTGTTTGATATTGTCCCATGAATTGAAATGCGTGTCCTCCAGGCGGCTGCGGCACACGTCGAAGGGAGCATTCTTGCTGAGGGCTGCTTCGTGCAAATCGGCTGGGAACAGGATGTTCAGCTTGTAGCGGGCGTCGCAATAAGCCCGGCGGTTGTCGCGCCAATGTTCTTCTTTATACTCGCCGATGCCCACGTTGCCCCGCCAGTCGATGCGCAGGTGGCAGTCGATGCGGGGGCTGCCGGCCTTCAGCGACAGGGTCTGCGTGAAAGGATGCCCGGCTATCTGCCCTTCCATCCGTACAGCTTTCTCGAAAGCGTTGTCGCACAAGACGGATAACTTGACAGGGCTTTCGGCGGACGAGCGGAAACGTCCCTCCCCATAAAAGAAGCCGCGCAACTCACCCCAGGCATATCGGCTGCCGCGAGGGACATATTCCTTGTCCCCTTCCTGCTTGGCCACCAGGCTTTTAATGGTTCCTCCCTTGGCCAGGTCGAACGTGATTTTGTACACATCGTTCTCCAGCACGTAAACGCCCTTGGCGGCCTGCTGCGCGACGTGTCCTTCTGTTGTTCCCGAATCCAATCTTTTCCCTGTTGACTTGACCTTGTACGTCGAATAGCCAAAGGGAAGAACCATTGCCCGGAAATACAAGCGGGAAGCCCCGCCCGTTCTCTCTACATAGCTGTCAATCTTGCGGCCGTTCCAGTCATACACCTCCACGGCGCGGGAAGCCCCATCCGGCAGGCAGACGCCGACCACTTCATCGCGCTCCACGCCCTGCGTGTTGGCCAGGCGCAGGTAGGCCGTCTCCCATCCGTCCCCCGGCAGGCAGGCATCCCCTGCCGCCAGGCTTTGCAAGGCTTCCTCCTTTATCTTATGAGTAATAGCATTTGTGTTGTCCGTCCATCGGCGGATGGCATCCGCCCAGGTGCCCTTGCCGTGCAAGCCGTTGTAGGGCACAATCCACGAGTCATGATGCTGGGCCAGCATGAGCGTGCGCCAAGCCTCGTCCATGTCCGCCGGGCGGTAAGCGTAGTCGTTTCCCACCCGTGCCATGACTGCCAGCTTCTCCGCCTGCACCAAGTTGTTCTCGGAGACACGCACCTGCTGCGCGATGCGTTGCAGCACCTGGCTGCCCCACATCAGGCACGGCAGCACATCTTCCTGCGAGAAACGCCAGTCGTCATCGCTCTGCCCGTCTGAAATTTGTTCGATATAGTCGCGCCACAACGTGTAGATGGAGCGGTTCTTCGTGCGCTGGCCGCTCCCCAGCCACGGGCCGTTCTTCCAACCCGCATCCTGGAAACACATGCCCACAGGGTGCTTGATGCCCGCCTCGCGGCAAGCCGAGAGATATTCGCCGGAATTGGCCCAGGCCGTGGTCTGCCAAGTAGAACCCGGTTCCAGAGCCTCGCAGGCATAGCGCGGCACCGCCAGCAGAGAGGTGCCGTCAGGTCCTATCCAATTGACCAACTCGCCGCCATAAGCGGCCGTATAGCCTCCCCAGCAGGTGTTGGGGCACTTCAGCACGGCATACTTGAAGCCCAACTGGCGGAGCACCTGGGGCAAGCAACTGGTGAAGCAAGGTTCTTCGACGGAATAGGTGGTGAACTCCACGCCCGGGAAATGGGCATGAATCTTACGCATGCCATATTGGAACTGGCGGATGATGCTCTCGCCCGAGATATTATAACAATAAGGCTGCGCGTAGGTGGGGTTGGTGAACTCCACCCGTTCGCCGGCGGCGACAGCCTGGAAGCGGCGGTATGCCTCGGGCGTGCGGACTTGCACCGTGTCCCATGTCTCCGGCTCGATTTCCAGGCAAATCCTCCAGTCGGGATGTGCCGCCAGTTGGTCTACGATGAACTGGGTCTTCCACTCTACCGGATAATGCCCATAAATGCCGCCGTGATAACCGTCGACAAAATAGGGTCGCTGGGCGCAAAGCGGAAGGGCGCCCCACAAGAAGATTCCCCACAAAAGCAGGAGGCAGATGTTTGCCTTTGTCCTTTTTCCACGATTGTTCGATGCGAATGATTCCATGGTTGCTTTTCCTTGATATTACGGTTCGCTGTTAACTTTCAATTTCACCTGCAAATATAAAGGCAAAACTCCATCAAGCCTCAGCAAGTAAACGCAAGGTATAAGCAAAGTATATCAGAGAAAGAGCAACTATCTGGGAATCAAACTATAACAAAAATCCAGAGTAGATATGTTTGACTACTTTTTGGGCGGCACAGGCGAGAAAGTACCTATCTTTTTCACCCGCTCGTCGAACTCCTCCGCGTCAAAATCGGACAATTTCCGCAGTTTGCTCTTGTAGTTGTAAACAGTCTGGATGGAACAATGCAAGAAGGAAGCCACCTGCCCCATGTTCGAAATGCCCAGGCGCATCAGGGCAAAGATGCGCAGTTCGATGTTCAACTTCCCTGCCGGCAGGACATACCGTTCTTCCGGACGCAGCAGTGTGTTGAAGTCTTCCAGGAAGAGGGGATACAACTGAAGGAAGGCTTTGTCGAAGTTGCTGTACAGTTCCTCCAGTTCAAGTTCGAAAGGCTTGGAAGAAGACTTGTACACTTCGTCCGTCTTGCCCACCTTGATTTTGCGAGCCACGTCGCGCCGGTACTCGTCCAGCTTGTTGATGTAGACGGCGCACTGGCTCATGAAGTAACCGACGTATTTTTCCTTGACCGCATTGATTTCGTTCAGCTTCTCGTTCAGCGCGGAGAGTTCTTTGTTCTTTTGCTTCAAGTGGTCCTTGATGCTCAACACAATTTTCATCTGCTTATAAATAAAGAAGAGCGACCCGGCCAGCACGACGATGAAGACGACAATGAGCACGAGGTAAAACTGGAGTTTCCCCTTCTGTTCCTCCAACATCGTCAGGTAAGAGTTCTCGATAATGGGGTGGATGCGCGCGATGATGGTGTTTTTGAAACGGGAATTATACCGGTTGGCATCGTCCAGCGCCACCTTCACGTAGTTGTAGGCCCGCGTGATGTCCCCCTCCTTATACAAGAGCCAGGCCAGGCTCAGCAGGGCTTCGTTCTCCCTCACCGCCTGTTTCTTGTCGGCAATGGCCGCCTGGACCAGGAACTTCTTCTCCAGCAGCGAGTCGCCCAACTGCTCATAAGCCTTGGCCAATGCCATGGCCAGCATGGCCCGGTCGTGCGTTTCCGGCTCCGTCTTCCCGTACAGGTCTTTCAAGATGGCCAAAGCCTCGTCCACCTTCCCCTGGTATTGGAGTTTGAAGGCCAGTTCCTTGCGGTACATGTCCGTGCCTTCGCCCAGGACAGACATTACCGTGTCGCGGTAAGCCTCCTTCTTCGAGGCATAGTAGACGGAGAAGCGGTTATCGTCGGTGTAGCGGATGTAGTTCTCACAATAGCGGATGTAGTTCCACCCATAGGCCGCTTTCAGGTAATCCGGCAAATCGGCACAACGTATCGACTCGAAGATTTTGTTGGCTTGCACGAACAGGCCCGACAGCGAGTAGACAAAGGCCAGGTTCAGGCGGCTTTCCAACAGGGCGTTTTCGTTGCCAAGCATCTCTGCAATCCGGATATTATCATGGATATAACGCTCGGCGGAGTCGCAGACAAAAGTGGAATAAGCACTGAAGAGAGCCGCATTCACTTGGAAGGTTTCCTCCAACGATTCCGACCGCCTCCGCTTTTCCTTCAACGAATCAATCTTCTGCTGTTTCAGGTCACTGTAATGCTGCCTGTTGGCTATCACCTTGTCCAGTTCGTTCAACAGCGAATCCCTCTTGTCCGCCCCCACGGCGCGCAGCGGGGACAACAAAAGTAAGCACAGGCCGACAATCTCTACTATGTATTTCATATCACTTACGAAAAAGTTTAATACAAAATTAGAGAAATTTTGAAATGTTTGCAGAAAAAAGTATGTTAAATATAGCTGCATAGCTCGCCTTCGCAAGAAAAACACCCGTTTGCCGCACAAAGAACGCACGCAAGATTGGCCGGGGTTTCACCCGTCATGTAGACAACACGATGGCCCTCACGTTGCCGAAATGGCGGTCGCGCAAATCATCGGGGGCAATCAGGAAATCGAGCACGCCCCAATCCATGAAATTCAGCCGGAACCCCTCGTCTTCGTCCGAATCCACCTGCAACAGAATCTGCCAGTCTTCGTAGGGCGGGTCCCAGGTCTCCCATTCGCGGTGGTTGGGCGGAGCCAGCAACGCATGTTCAGGGGCATACCGCCTGATGTCGCGGACAAAACCAATACGCCATTCCGCAGGATTCACCTGCATGCCCCCATCGTCGACCAAGACTGTTTCGCGGAAAGAGCCGTCCACCTTGGGGAAATACAGCACCTTCACGTCGTCGGCCGCGCTCACGTAGCCGCCGATGCCGGGGATGTCGTCCAGGCGGCCCATGTAGTAGCCGATTTTTGCGAAGAAAGACAGCAAGCCTTCATGTGGCAAAGCATCCCCGCTGTCCAGGGACGCCACGTCGGCCAGGTTGATTTGGCAAACAAATTCATAAGGATACTCTTCGCCGTCGGCGGCCGTATAGACCGGGTAGTCCGTCCCGGCGGGCAAGTCCGGATTGCCCCAGAAGCGCGAACTGCCCGGCGGCAATTTGCCTGCCGGCTTTGACAATTTCAAGTAGATAGGTTCCATCGGCCAAACAATGCGGGCGGGTTCATGATGCCGGTGCGCGGCCCGCCCCTTTGTCCCGCACACCTGCCTGCAAAGGTAACGATTTTCATCTTATCCGCCCGCCCTTGGCAAAGAAATCCCTCCGAAACCTCCATCAACCAGCCTTTCCACCCTCTTTCCCCCTACCTCGCTCTTGTCTATATACAAGAGCGAGGTAAGAGCGAGATACGAGCAGGCAACGACTTTAAGTCTATGACATGCCCTATCAATGCCTTTATACCGCCGAGGGTGAACGCCTTTTCTGCGAGCGGCATAATTGCCGGATTTATCCCGACAACCGAGGCATCTACTGGCATTTCAATTAACCGTGAGATTTCGAGACGGGATGTGTATGTGCATTGGAGGAAGAATAAGAGATACAGGTTCATTTGTATTGGTGTAACTATGCAGAATTACCAAAATCTTCTTCGGAACGAAAAACCGCCGAAGCGAAACAACGAGCCAAAGGATGTTGTATAGGTGGACTGCGGTGTATTACGGCCGTAATATGTAGCAGAGTTGATTTGCGAAGCAACAATCATCGGATTATTGCCATTTTGTACAGCCTTAGTAAATAAGTCCATTATCTCGTATTTGTTACCGAATACGGCATTGGGCCGAGTCAGAATCTCAGATACCACTCGCTGAATAGAATGAGGATATATGATAAACGTATTGTTGGCATGACAAGTAATGTTCTTAAACTCACTACTTCCAAAGAATACGATGACTGAATAAATCGGAATACCAGGATTTTGTGGCAAAGATTGTCTGATAGCTTGGATATGCCCGGCATTTTGCATGACAGGATTATAAAAGCGATGCTTTTCTTTACCATAAGCCAATAATTGGGTCCAATACTTTTGATGTTCATTACCGAAAATCCATCCACTGTAATCCTTTACCTCAAAAACAATAATACCCGCTGTTGTAGCAACGGCTACATCGACCTGCGTATATTCCCCATTAGGTTTCTGTATGTATAAGTCGTGAAATATGGCTTTAGGGTTGACACCTGCTTTTAATAGCTCTAATATAACTTTACGCTCAGACCACTCTCCACGAGTAATAGGCGTAACTTGCTCAATGAGTTTGCACTCTTCCCGTTTGATATAAACAAGATATGCTATACCAACCGCCAAACATATTAGGACTATGACAAATATAGGTGACATAAATTGAGTTTGAGAGAAGGATTCGCAATGCTATAGGCTTATTGGAAATCAATTATAGGAATTACTTTTGTAGTTCCATATTCTTGATACTTATAGTTCCCAATTTGTCTTGCACATTTCCCCTTAGGAGCCTTAATTACTTGTTTGTTATAAAAATTATCACCCTCCTGAGCTAAGATTAAAACCTCTAAATCAGAAGTAATTATATGTCCAGCAATAGTTTTTCTAATTTCTAAAGCAATAGCATCACCTGACTCTAGAACCTTCTGCACTTCAAAATTTTTTCTACTTACACATTCGCCCGGCTTGTCAAACAATATTTTTCCAGAAGTGGTGATTTCATCCGATTTAGGCCGTTTTACACCATCAATTATTCTAATCGCCGGCACTGTTTTTTCTATTTCCATTTTGGTGCTATACCTATAAGTTCCTACATGTTGAGCGCGCTGGTCACTTTTAAGAACGATTTTTTGGTCGTCATAAAATTGTTGTTTTTCATTCGGTATAATAAAAACGATTGCACCAAAAGAGTCATCAGCATGCGCTAATGCACACCCTTCTATCACTTGAAACACTTCAAATTGTGAATATTCCATATAACCTTCTGGTTCTTCAAATATTTCAAGTCCAATTATTCCAGAATTATGAGATAGATTTACATAAAAAGCAAAAGCAAACGTCAGTATAATACCTGTGATTACACCAAGCAAGTAAACAAGCCATTTCTTCATAATTGATAATAGTTCTTATACTATAGCAAAACTTTAAAGCCATTCTCAAAGCCGATATAGCTTATGAGGTGAATGGAATAGTCTCACGTATTGTTACATTATTCATTTTTAGGTTTTTAACGTGATATCGTTTATGCTACAAAGGTAGCACTTTTGTCGGTATTCCACTTCATGTTTCACAAAAAATACAAGAAATATCTATAAGTCCTTCGGGCGATTATTTATTGAGATGCTATTTCAATGATATTCAAATTCACTTAATGAGTTGTAGGAAATGGATATATGGGAACAAAATGGGAACAACGAGCATAAAATAAAATCGGCTAAGCATTGATGTTCAATCACTTAGCCGATTTGCTCGTACCCAGACCCGGGGTCGAACCGGGATGGGTTGCCCCACTGGTGTTTGAGACCAGCGCGTCTACCAATTCCGCCATCTGGGCAACTTGTTTTCTTAAATTGCGGTGCAAAGATACGGCTTTTTCCGGAACTTGCAATAGTTTTCCTAAAAAAAGGCGAAAAAAACAAGAAAATAAGCCCTCGGGAGTCGGACGTAAGGAAATAAGACGTACATTAGCGGAAACTTTTAATACTTATATCGTATGGCAGCTAACAAAGATAACTTTTGCGTGATCATGGGCGGAGGAATAGGAAGCCGCTTCTGGCCGTTCAGCCGCAAGACACTACCCAAGCAGTTCTTGGATTTCTTCGGAACAGGACGCTCGCTGTTGCAACAGACATTCGACCGTTTCCGGAAGATTATCCCGGCAGAGAACATACTGATTGTGACAAACGCCATGTATGCGGACTTGGTGAAGGAACAGTTGCCCGAGTTGTCGGACGAACAAATCCTATTGGAACCAACGCGCCGCAACACGGCACCCTGCATCGCCTGGGCTTCGTACCACATACGTGCGCTGCACCCGGATGCAAACATCGTGGTGGCGCCGTCTGACCACTTGATTTTAAAGGAAGAGGAGTTCCTGGAGGCTATCCGGAAGGGGCTGGAGTTTGTGTCGCAGTCGGACAAGCTGCTGACGCTGGGCATCAAGCCCAACCGCCCGGAGACAGGTTACGGCTACATACAGATAGACGAGCCGGTCGGCGAGAATTTCTACAAGGTAAAGACGTTCACGGAGAAGCCGGAACTGGAACTGGCCAAGGTGTTCGTGGAGAGCGGGGAGTTTTACTGGAACTCGGGCTTGTTCATGTGGAACGTGAACACCATCATCCGGGCGGGCGAACTGCTGCTGCCCGAACTGGCCGCGAAGTTGGGGCCGGGCGAGAAGGTATATGGCACGCCGGAAGAGAAGCAGTTTATCGAGGAGAATTTCCCGGCCTGTCCCAACGTGTCCATTGACTTCGGAGTGATGGAGAAGGCGGACAACGTGTATGTTTCACTGGGCGATTTCGGATGGTCGGACTTGGGAACGTGGAGTTCGCTGTACGACCTTTCGCCGAAGGACGTGGACGGCAACGTGGTGCTGAAGTGCCAGACGTTGCTGTACAACTGCCGCAACAACATCGTCACGATGCCCAGCGGGAAGCTGGCAGTCATCGACGGACTGGAAGGCTACTTGGTGGCCGAGTCGGACAACGTGCTGCTCATCTGCAAGAAGGATGAAGAGCACGCCATCCGCAAGTATGTGAACGACACGCAGATGAAGTTGGGCGAGGATTACATCTGACGCGCGGCGCGCTCCAAACAAACATAGTCAGGGCGGCTCCACCCAAGGTGGGGCCGCCCTGTTTGTTGTCCGGCGGAGGAAGCCGTCAAGGGGGGGGTCAGAGTTGCGCGCGGATGGCTTCGGCCACGGCACGGAACTCGTCGTCCGTCAGCGTGAGCTTGGGGTTGGAGAAGCGCATGTCCTGCTCACTTTGCATAGGGACAAGGTGGATGTGGGCGTGGGGCACTTCGAGGCCGAGGACAGCCATGCCTACCTTGCGGCAGGGGAAGGCGCGGCCGATGGCCAGGGCGACTTTCTTGGCGAAGACGTGCATGGCAGCCAGGTCGTCGTCGCTCAGGTCGAAGATGTAGTCCACTTCCTGTTTGGGGACGACGAGGGTGTGTCCCTTCACCAGGGGGTTGATGTCGAGGAAAGCGAAGAAGCGGTCGTCTTCGGCCACCTTGTAGCAGGGGATTTCGCCTGCAATGATTCTGCTGAATATAGTCATAGCGGTAGTATATATATAAATATGTGTATAAGGGAGGGAATAAAAAAATGAAGAATGCGGCAGCGGCGCAGGGCCGGACGGCAGTCATTCTTCATTTTTCATTCGCCTCAGAAAGATATGCTTAGGATTTCGAGTTTAATCATGCCCTGGGGGACTTTGATTTCGACCACGTCGCCGGCTTTCTTGCCCAGCAGCCCTTGGGCGATGGGGGTGTTGACGGAGATTTTGCCTTCCTTGAGGTTGGCTTCGCTCTCGGAGACGATGGTGTAGGTCATCTTGGCCCCGTTCTTCACGTTTTTCAGTTCGACTTTGTTCAAAATCTGCACCGTGTCGGTCTTCAGCTTGGACTCGTCGATAATCTTCGCGTCGGCGATGACAGCTTTGAGTTTCGCGATTTTCGCCTCCAGCATACCCTGTGCTTCCTTGGCGGCATCATACTCCGCGTTTTCGGACAGGTCGCCTTTGTCGCGTGCTTCGGCGATGGCGGCTATCACCTTGGGGCGTTCTACCGCCTCCAGTTCTTTCAATTCGGCCAACAACTTGTTGTAGCCGTCTTCTGACATATAAGCCATAGTTTGTTCCTCCTGATGTTTTGGGTTGTTTACAATTCTAAATTTAGGTTCCTATAAAACAAAAAAGAATCCCGGCATGAGCGTCATGCCGGAACCCTCTTTTGTATTTCCGGGGCAAAGATAGGCTTTTAAAGCATACGTGTCAAGCAAAAAGCGATGCTTTGTAACATATTAAGCTTTTTTACCGCCTTGCGAAGGATATTCAGAGCAGCTTCTTCACCTCCTCTTCCAGGTTCTTGACGGCTTCGCCGCGCAGGCTCAGTTCGTTGTCGCGGTTGATGAGGAAGAGGGTGGGCAGGTTGCGGATGTTGTAGGAAGAGGTGTAGGGCGAGTAAACTCCCTGGGGGTCGCGCACGCAAATCCAGGGAAGGTTGTCGGCCGTGGTTTTCCAGAAGTGCTCATCGGCGTCCAGCGAGACTTGGAAGATTTCGAGTCCCCGGGCGGCGTATTTGTCGTAGAGGTCGCGCAGCATGTAGTTGTGGGCGGCGGAAGCGGCGCTCTGGTAGACGGTGAAGTCCAGGATGACGGCCTTTCCCTTGAGGTCTGTCAGGCGGTGCGTGTTCCCTTGCAGGTCGCGCAGTATCACGTCGATGACGCCCGTCTCCTGCACCTCTATCTGCGGGGCGTCGGCTGCGGCCTCGCGGCGGGGCACGCGCGTGTTCTTCATGCCTTTCAGGGCGATGTTGTAGAGGTTGCGCGAGCGTTCGGCGTGGGGATAGAGGTTATTGAGGCTGGTGGCCACGGCGGCGAAGCAGCGCACGTCTTCCCTGCTGTTCAGGGGGTCGAAGATGAGGTAGCCGTCCAGTTTCTGGAACAGGGCGAAGTAGGCGGCGGCAGTGTTGGGCGCCGCGTAGATGTAGTTTCTCCGCACGTCGTCTTTATAGGCTTGCATCCAGCGGGCCAGGCTGTCCTGGAAGTCGTCCACGCCGACGGTGCGGGCCTGCATGGCTTCGTTCAGGCGATTGACGCGGGCCTGCAAGTCGGCCTGCTTCAGGGTGAGTTGCCTGATTTTCTCGCAGTTGCCGGAGCCTTCCACGGTGTAAGCCGTGGCAAAACCGTCGTAGGGCGCACGGACGGTGACGGTCTCGGTAGAGTCGACCGAGAGGTTGATAACTTTGTCTTCCACCCGCAGGCGGTAGAACTCGGGCGAGGCGGGGCGTCCGGCCTTGAAGGCGAAGGAGCCGTCGGCTTTCAACTCCACGGAGTCCAAGGGGACGATACCGGTCAGGGCCGACGCCTCCAGATAGAGGGTCTTGCCCTCAGCGCCGGAGACTTTGCCCGCCACTTCAAACGTCGGCCCGGTGCTGCACGCGGCCAGCGTGGCGGCCGCCGCCAAGATGATGTAAACTTTCTTCTTAATCATTTTATTGTCGATGGTTATATTCTGTTCCTTTGCCTGCCGTTCCCGCCCCACCCCGTCCAGAAGGCCCTGTGGCGGGGGTACGCGCGGCGTTTGTCCCGAGTGCGGCCGGTGTTTGCACGGAGTGCGCTCCGTGGCCGCAAGGAGTGCACTCCGTGTTTGTCCCGGATGCGGCCGGAGCAAACGCGCCACGGAGGCCGCCGGCTGACAGGCTGCAAAGATACGTTTTTTCACTTTCAAACAAAGCATTTCCGCCCCTCTTGCGTCAAATATTATACAAAAATTACGCATTTATAAACTTTTAATCGGCCGCGCCTTCCCTCTCCCAATAATAATATGTATCTTTGCGCGAATTTTTTAGAGAAATAGAAACAACTGATTTTTTATGATTAACCCCATTGTTAAGACAATCGAGCTGGCCGATGGCAGAACCATCACGCTCGAAACGGGAAAGCTGGCAAAACAGGCAGACGGCGCTGTGATGCTGCGCATGGGAAACACCATGCTGCTGGCTACTGCTTGTGCCGCAAAAGACGCAGTTCCCGGTACCGACTTCATGCCGCTGCAAGTAGAGTATAAAGAAAAGTATTCGGCGTTCGGACGCTTCCCTGGCGGCTTCACCAAGCGCGAAGGACGCGCATCGGACTACGAAATCCTGACTTGCCGCCTCGTAGACCGCGCCCTGCGCCCCCTCTTCCCCGACAATTTCCACGCAGAAGTATATGTCAACATCATCCTCTTCTCGGCTGACGGCGTAGACATGCCCGACGCGCTGGCCGGACTGGCCGCATCGGCTGCCCTCGCCGTGAGCGACATCCCCTTCGGCGGCCCCATCGCAGAGGTGCGCGTGGCCCGCATCGACGGACAATTTGTCATCAACCCGACTTTCGAGCAGCTGGAGAAGGCCGACATGGACCTCATGGTAGGCGCCACCTACGAAAACATCATGATGGTGGAAGGCGAGATGAAGGAAGTCTCCGAGCAAGACCTGCTGGCCGCCCTGAAAGCCGCGCACGAGGCCATCAAGCCCATGTGCAAGGCGCAAATGGAATTGGCCGAAGAAGTAGGCTCCACCGTCAAGCGCGAATACTGCCACGAAGTGAACGACGAAGACCTGCGCAAGGCCGTGCACGATGCTTGCTATGACAAGGCATACGCCATCGCCGCCAGCGGCAACCGCAACAAGCACGAACGCCAGGATGCCTTCGACGCCATCCGCGAGGAATTCAAGGCTCAGTTCACCGAAGAGGAACTGGAAGAAAAGGCACCGCTCATCGACCGCTACTACCACGACGTGGAGAAAGAAGCCATGCGCCGCTGCATCCTCGACGAAGGCAAACGCCTCGACGGACGCAAGACCACCGAAATCCGCCCCATCTGGTGCGAAGTTTCTCCCCTGCCCGGCCCCCACGGCTCGGCCATCTTCACGCGCGGCGAGACACAGGCGCTGGCCACCGTCACCCTCGGCACGAAAGACGACGAAAAAATCATCGACGACGTGCTGAACCAAGGCAAGGAACGCTTCCTGCTCCACTATAACTTCCCCCCCTTCTCCACCGGCGAAGCCAAAGCACAACGCGGAGTGGGACGCCGCGAGATAGGACACGGGCACCTGGCCTGGCGCGCATTGAAGGGACAAATCCCCGAAGGTTACCCCTACGTCGTACGCGTCATGTCCGACATCCTCGAGTCCAACGGCTCCTCGTCCATGGCCACCGTCTGCGCAGGCACACTCGCACTGATGGACGCCGGCGTACAAATCAAGAATCCCGTCTCGGGCATTGCCATGGGCCTCATTAAGAACGCAGGCGAAGACAAATACGCCGTACTCTCCGACATCCTGGGCGACGAAGACCACCTGGGCGACATGGACTTCAAGGTGACCGGCACCAAGAACGGCATCACCGCCACGCAGATGGACATCAAGGTCGACGGCTTGTCTTACGACATCCTGGAGAAAGCCCTGCTGCAAGCCAAGGAAGGCCGCGAATACATCCTGGGCAAACTGACCGATACGCTGTCCGAACCGCGCGCCGACCTGAAACCGCACGCTCCGCGCATCGAGACGATGACCATCTCGAAGGAGTTCATCGGCGCCGTGATTGGCCCGGGCGGAAAAATCATCCAAGGCATGGAAGAAGAGACCGGAGCCATCATCAACATTGAAGAAGTGGGCAACGAAGGCATCATCGAAATAGCCGGCACGAACAAGAAGTGCATTGACGACGCCATCCGCATGATAAAGGCCATCGTCGCCATCCCCGAAGTCGGAGAAGTCTACCACGGCAAAATCCGCTCCATCATGCCCTACGGCGCGTTCGTAGAGTTCCTGCCGGGCAAGGACGGACTCTTGCACATCTCCGAGTTCGACTGGAAACGCCTCGAAACCGTCGAAGAAGCCGGTTGGAAAGAAGGCGACGAAATCGACGTCAAGCTGCTGGACATCGACCCGAAGACAGGCAAGTTCAAGCTGTCCCACAAGGTCCTGATGCCCAAGCCCGAGGGTTACACCGAACGCCCCGAGCGCAAAGGACGCCACGACAAACACTAAAAACATCCACATACTGGATACATTCAGCCGCAGAGCCGCCCCGTCGGGGCGGCTCTGCTCTTATGTGTTAACCTTCTGTTAAAAAGGCATTCCCGACAGACGCGGCAGACTGTTTTTTCGTATTTTTAAAGAACCAAAACACGGCGCGAAGCCCCCGTCTACCGCTTAAGGGCAGCAACCGGCCGCTTAACGCCCCATATCACCATCTAATATGAAAAAGATACTTTTCCCCATCATCCTCGCGCTTGCCACACTCAGCAGCAAAGCGCAAGAAGTAGAGTACCAGACTTTCATCTACACCGACGAAGGCCTGAGCCAGGAGATAGCCCGCCAATACGAAGATACGGACACGCGCGGCTACCTGGGCGACCTGTTCAACGCCAGCAAGGAATCGGCCAAAGGCATCGCCTCGGGCTACGTCACCTCCTTCATCGACTTGGGCGTCAACGCCATTGCCTCGCTCGTCACCCGGAACGAACGCCGCAAGGCGGAATGGGAAGAGACAGTGCAGGCCGAGAACCAATACAGCACTACCCTCAGCACAGTGTCGGAAATCAACGACTTCTATCAAGAGCCCTCCTTCGCCGGGGCGATGGACCCGAAAGGTATGCGCTTTGGCGGCATCGGGTGCTTACGGAAGGTGGACGGCGATACTGCGTTCTATCTCTCTTGCCATATCGACCGCTCGAAGATCCAGCGCATCATCAACCACTCCAAGTTTCAGTTGGTGCTCGACACCCTGATTGTCAGTCCGCTCTACTCCAACCTGCCCAACACGCCGCTGGACCTGCCCTACTCGTTCGACGAACGGCAGAATTTCACCCTCAGCATGGACATCCGCCTCACCTCGTCGTGGATGAACGAGATTATCCAACTGCAGAAAGACCAGGAACTCGGCACGTTCACCATCACCATCCCCGTCAGTCCCGAGCAACTTGACGCGAAAGGCTTCCTGCGCTACGTCCGCGCCAAGGGCGAAACGCCGCGCTACGAAGTGGTGGGCGAAAGCTTCATCGTGCCCCGCTCCTTCATGGGCTACCGCGACATGGCAGGCAACTACCGCAACAGTTGGGGCACCGGCGAGTACAAGCTCGACATCGTGCTGCGCGAGACGTGCGACGTCACTCCCCAGTACCGTGCCAACTGGAAGCAAGACCGCAAACGCCGCAAGAAGCTGCAACCCAAGGAAGGTTTCCTGAACACCACCTGGCAAACCATCTCCAACCAACGCTGGGACGAACTGACCCAGTCGTGGATCATCACCACCCTGCAAGCGCCTGCCGGCATCATCACGCAAGATGTTATCGACAAGCTGGGGCTGGAACCGGAAGCCGCGCCCGGCCGATGACCCCGACACACTACTCTGAATTATCAACCCTACATTTTATAACTATATGAAGAAACATTTCTCACTCTACATCCTCCTGTTCACCGCTTTGCTATGTGCCATTACCGCTTGCCAGCAGCAGAAAGCCCAAGTAGAACCCGAACCGGAAACAGCCTTCTATGCCTTTCCCGATCGTTTTCTGACGAAAGACAGCCTTAAGTGGGAAGTAGGCATCGCCAGCGATGACTCCTATATAGGCAAGTATTACACCCAATACAATTCCGACGCAGATTATTACTACCTACGCAAAGACTCCGTGGAAATCCGCGTCCCCAAGCATCTCGACGGCAAGCTTGCCGTACAAGAAGGAGGGCAGAACTGGAACGAGATAGGCAGCCCCATCGTACTCTACCCGGTCTACCCATTCAGTGTACGCCTGCCTAACATGTACTGCTACAAAAACGGCTACGTGAAAGAAGGGTACAAGACAGCATGGTACCGCTACCAGATGGCGGGCAACAGCATCCTCTGCGACACGCTGACCTTGGAGAGCAAAAACGACGAAGGCTTCATCCTGCAAGGAAAGACGGGGCGTCTCAAACTACCCAAAATCCAGAAAGGTCTCGCCACGCACGACGGAAACTTGCGCATCTACACAGAGCAACAAGGAGAATGGATTCCTGCGGACACTTTGCTATTCACGTTCGGGTATGAGGAAGTAGAAGAGGACTACTCTATTTTTGATGCGATGTTTGGGACATTGCTCGGAAGCGAATAACGCGCGCCATTTTCTGCACATAAACGACTGAATATGATGCTACGCCTTCTCACCGTCCTTTGTCTGCTTTGTCTGCTTGCACGCCCCGCCTGTGCGCAGGACGCCGGGGCGGAAGCAGACCATGCTGCAACGGTGGCCGACTCCATCGCGCTCCTCATCAACATTTACCAGGAACACGCCAACACGGCCGCCGAGGCAGAGGATTACAATAAAGCCATAAGTTGGGAACTGAAGGCGTTGGAAACCGTAGAGGAATATATAGGAAAAGAGAGCCAAGAGTATGCCCTAATTCTCGGACTGATAGCCGCCTACCTAAACGAGACCGGAGAGTATGGCAAGGCTCTCAACCTCGGGACGCAAGCCGTCAACATCTTAGCCCGACACACGGACGAGACAGACGAAAACTACAACCTCCTCCTGCAAAACCGGCAACTATTCAACGACAACGCGCTCAATCTCTTGAACGACTACCGTGCCCAAGCCGACTCCGCCGTTTCACGAGGAAACTTCCAAGAAGCTATTCACATGGAACAGGCCGCCGGCCAACTTATCAAAGACGCCGAGGGCGAAAGCACTGGGTACGCGCTTTCGCTGAACCAACAGTCTATCTACTACGGATTCCAGCAGGACTATGCCACGGCCATCGACTTGGTATCTCAAGCCATGCAGGTGTGGGAACAGTGCGCGGCGACGGACGACCCCAACTACCGGACGATGGGCGAGAATCTGGCCTATTACGATACAGCACAAAAGTCAGCCTTCTTCCACGCCAAGGCCGACTCCGCCTTCCAAGCCAGTGACTACCGCACTGCCATCCAATGGGAGACGGAAGCTCTGAACCAACTCCAAACAACAATCGGCAAACAAAACGTGCCCTACATCTCTACACTGAATAACCTATCGATATACCACTTCCATTTAGGAGAATGCCCAAAAGCCATCCAGTTCGTAGAAGAAACCTTGGAACTCCAGAAAGAAACCGTAGGCGAAGAAAGCATAGATTACGCCACCTACTTGGAGAACCTGGCCGAATACAAAGCTGCCCTGGGCGACTATACAACTGCCATCAGCCTGAACCGGCAAGCGTTGGAAACCCGCAAGAAACTCCAAGGGGAACGCCATCCGAGCTATGCCGAGACTTTAAGGAAGTTATCAAAATACTACTTCAACACAGGCGACGCCCGGACGGCTGCAAAGCTTTGTTCGCAAGCCTTAGAAATTCAGGCCGAAATGGAGGGAAGACAAAGCATCAGCTATGCCCTGTCGATAGGCGAGTTAGCGCGCTACAACGAAGGTTTGGGAAACCTGCCGGAAGCCATCCGGTTAGGCAAGGAATCGTTGGAATTGCAGCGGACCATCACCGGGGAAAACAACGCCAACTATTGCAGCACGCTCAACAACTTGGCCCAGTTCTACTCCAACGCGGGCAATTACCAAGAGGCCATCCGGTTAGGGGAACAAGCCTTGGTCCTTCAAGAAAAGATAATAGGGACAGGACACCCCGACTATGCCCGTTCCCTGAGTAACATAGCCACCTCCTATGCCGCCTTAGGAAATTTCCCAAAAGCCATTCAATTGACCCAAGAAGCGCGAACCATCTGGAAGAAGAGCATTGGTGAAAACCACCCGGACTATGCCACTGCACTGAACAATTTAGCGATGTACTATTCAAACATCGGCAATTATGAAGAAGCCATCCGTTTGGAAGCCGAAGCCCTGCTGTGTACGGAAAAGACGCTGGGCAAGGAACATCCGGGCTATGCCACGCTGCTGAACAACATGGGCACGTACAACGCCGCCTTGGGCAACTACCAAGAGGCCATCGAACAATACGTGCAGACCTTGCGCATCCGGAAGGCGGCTTTTGGCGAGACGCATCCGGATATCGCCCAATCATTACAAAACTTAGGTAATATCTATTATGAGTTGGGAAACTACGAAGAAAGCATCCGACTGACCCGCCAGGCCGCCGACATCTTTAAAGAGACATTGGGCGAGCGGCACTCGAACTACGCTTCTGCGTTGAACAACATCGGTTTGAGTTACTTAATGGTGGGGGACCACCAGCAAGCGTTTAACTACGGAATGCAAGCCATGGAAATACAAAAAGAGACCTTGGGCGACTCGCACCCCAGTCTGGCCATCAATTACAGCAACTTGGCCCTGTTGGCCGACATGGTAAAAGCCGACAGTGCCGCCGTCATATTCATCACTGCCGCGATAGAAATCCAGAAGGAAAACGGGTTGGAAAAACATGCAAACTACGCCAAGGCTTTAGGCATACTGGCACAGCAGCAATTCAAACAGGGGAAACACGTCGATGCCATCAATTTGAAACGCACGGCTCTAAAGGTGATGGAAGAAGCCGTCGGCAAACAGCATCCTAACTACATCAGCGAACTGACCATGCTGGCCGACTATTACAAGCAACTCCGCCGCCCGGAGACGCCCGCCACATGCGAAGAAGTGTCGCAACTGCTGACGGACAACATCCGCCGCACCTTCGCCTACCTGACCAAAACCGAACGCACCCAGTTCTGGCTCAAAAACCGCTACTGGTTCACCCCCTTCATCCACCAGGCCGCCCGCGACTTCCCCTCCGATTCCCTCACCGCGAACGCCTACAACGGACTGCTCCTGAGCAAAGGCCTGTTGCTGAACAGCGAAATCGAACTCAGCACGCTTTTGGCCGAGAGCGGAGACAAGGAAGTGGAGACGCTTTACGACGACCTACGCAACCTGCGCCTGCAACTGAACAAGCTCTACGAGCAGCCCGTGGCCGAACGCGCCCTCAGCACGGACTCGCTGGAACGGGAGGCGCAGCGCATGGAGCGCGCCTTGGTGCAACGCTCGAAGGTCTACGGAGACTTCACGCGCAACCTGGCCATCGACTGGCAGCAGGTGCAAGAGAAACTGAAGGCGGGCGACGTGGCCGTGGAGTTCGTCTCCTTCCCCGTCGCGCCGGACTCGGTGCTCTACGCCGCCTACTGCCTCCGCCCGGGCGACGCTGCCCCGCAAAGGGTGCCGCTGTTTGAAGAAAAACAACTGAAAGCCGTCGGCGCGACGCACTACTATGACCGCCCGGACGTGGCGCGGCTGGTATGGCAGCCCTTGGCCGACGAACTGGCAGGCGCGGAGCGGGTCTACTTCGCGCCCGACGGCGAACTGTATAACATCGCCATCGAATCCGTGCCCCATTGGGCGGACTCGCTGCTCGTCTCCGACCATTGGCAATTCTACCGCCTTTCGTCCACCCGCCAACTGGCCGTAGTGCGGGACGGGCAGTCGGCCGACGAAGCCGCCCTCTACGGCGGGTTGCGCTACGACACCGACGTCACGACGATGGTGAACGACAGCCGCCGCCATCCCGCCCGGACGCGCGCGGCCGACATCAGCCTGTTCAACCTGGCCGACTCGCTCAACCTCCGTTCGGGCCTGCAAGACCTGCCCGCCACCCGCGTGGAGGCGGAAGAAATTCTGGCACGCCTCCGCCAGACATCGACGCAGCCCACGCTTTACACCGACACCCTCGGCACGGAGGCTTCCTTCAAAGCCCTGTCGGGACGGCGCACGCGCCTGATGCACATCGCCACCCACGGCTTCTACTGGACGGAACGCGAGGCGCAGGCCGTGGGCGACCGCCTGGCTTTCCTGGCCATGGACAACGCGCAGCCGCGCTACGTGGAGGACAAGGCATTGACGCGCTCGGGCCTGTTCTTCGCCGGGGCCAACCACACGTTGGAGGGCGAAAGCCTGCCGGAAGGCGTAGATGACGGCATCCTGACCGCCCGCGAGATTTCCACCCTCGACCTGCGCGGCCTCGACTTGGTGGCGCTCTCCGCCTGCCAGACGGGATTGGGCGAAATCACGGGCGACGGCGTCTTCGGCCTGCAACGCGGCTTCAAGAAGGCCGGGGCGGGCACGCTGCTGATGAGCCTTTGGAAAGTGGACGACCAGGCCACGCAACTGCTGATGACCCGCTTCTACGCCAACCTCGTCGGCGGGAAGAGCAAGGCCGAATCACTGCGCGAAGCCCAACGCTACGTGCGCGAATACGAAGTCGAGCAAGAAGCCACCCCTGCCGACGGCCGCCGCCCCCTCTCCGCCCAAGCCAGGCAACAAGCCCAGCAACAACGGGCCGGAGGGGCACAGAAACGCATCGTCCGCCCCTACGCCAACCCGCGTTTCTGGGCCGCCTTCATCCTGCTCGACGCCCTCGACTGAAAGCCGCAGAGAAGCACCGCACACGGGACAAACACGGAGTGCACTCGGGATAAACACGGAGCGCACCCGGGACAAGCACGGAGTGCGCTCGGCGCCCCCCCTTCCAGAAGCCATTCTGAAAGGGGTGGGAAAGTGAGAGAATCAGCGGCGAAAAAAAACAAGAACCGCGTTGCACCCATCCCAAATTATTGTCGTACATTTGCCGCCGAAACCTATATGCAACGCAATGAAAGAGAACTACTATCACGTCGGGCTGACCGACGAAGAGGTGCGCCGGAGCCGCGCCGAGCATGGGGACAACCTGCTGACCCCGCCCAAACGCCCTTCCATGTGGAAGCTCTACTTAGAAAAATTCCAAGACCCGGTCATCCGCGTCCTGCTGGTAGCTGCGGTCTTCTCGCTCATCATCTCCATCATTGAAAACGAGTACGCCGAGACCATCGGCATCTTCTTCGCAATCTTCCTGGCCACCGGCATCGGCTTCTACTTCGAATACGACGCCAACAAGAAATTCGACCTGCTGAACCAGGTGGGCGAGGAAACGCCCGTCACCGTCCTGCGGGGCGGGAAAGTCCACGAAATACCCCGCAAGGACATCGTCGTCGGCGACATCGTCATCCTGAACACCGGCGAGGAAATCCCGGCCGACGGACAACTCATCGAAGCTGTCTCGCTGCAAGTGAACGAGTCGAGCCTGACCGGCGAACTGATGGTGAACAAGACAACCAACGAGGCCGATTTCGACGCAGACGCCACGTATCCCTCGGACAGCGTGATGAGGGGGACCACCATCACCGACGGCCACGGCACGATGGTCGTCGAGCGCGTGGGCGACGCCACCGAAATAGGCAAGGTGGCACGCCAGGCCACCGAACAGAGCCAGGAACAGACGCCGCTGAACATCCAGCTTACAAAGCTGGCCAACCTCATCGGCAAGGCAGGCTTCACCATCGCGGCGCTGACCTTCATCGTATTCACTACGAAAGACCTCTATGCCTACTTCCAGGCGAACGACGTGACGGGATGGGAACAATGGCTGGCCGTTGCGCAGATAGTCCTGAAATACTTCATGATGGCCGTCACGCTGATAGTCGTGGCCGTGCCCGAAGGACTGCCCATGAGCGTCACCCTCAGCCTGGCCCTGAACATGCGCCGGCGAGACGATGGGCGCCATCACGGTCATCTGCACCGACAAGACCGGGACGCTGACGCAAAACCTCATGCAGGTGTACGACGCGAAACTGGACGAAAGCCAACCCGACCTCATCGCCGAAGGAATCGCCGCCAACTCCACGGCCTTCCTCGAAGAAAAGTCCGGCGACGGGAAACCCGCCGGAGTGGGCAATCCCACCGAAGTAGCACTCCTGCTGTGGCTCAACCAACGCGGGCAGGACTACCTGAAGCTGCGCGAGGCGGCCAAGGTGGTCAACCAACTCACGTTCTCCACAGAGCGCAAATACATGGCTACGCTGGTCGACTCGCCCGTGGCGGGCAAGCGCATCCTCTACGTGAAGGGCGCACCCGAAATCGTGATGGGGCGTTGCGACCTCGCGCAGGAAGAAATCTCCAAGAACAACGAACAACTCTTGGCCTACCAGAACAAGGCCATGCGCACCCTGGGACTGGCCTACAAAGTCGTCGCCGACGGCGCGCCTGAAGACTGCGCCGAACTGGTGGCCGAAGGGGGGCTGACCTTCCTCGGCATCTTCGCCATCAGCGACCCCATCCGTCCCGACGTGCCCGCCGCCGTGAAGAAATGCCAGTCGGCAGGCATCAGCGTGAAAATCGTCACGGGCGACACGCCCGGCACCGCCACGGAGATTGCCCGCCAAATCGGCCTCTGGCAACCGGGCGACACGGAGCGCAACCGCATCACGGGCGTGGAGTTTGCCGCGCTGAGCGACGAAGAAGCCCTGGACCGTGCGATGGACCTGAAAGTAATGAGCCGGGCCCGGCCGATGGACAAGCAAAGACTGGTGCAACTGCTCCAGCAGAAGGGCGCCGTCGTCGCCGTAACGGGCGACGGCACCAACGACGCACCGGCGCTGAACCACGCTCAGGTGGGCCTCTCAATGGGTACGGGAACGTCCGTCGCCAAAGAGGCCAGCGACATCACCCTGCTGGACGACTCATTCCACAGCATCGCGACGGCCGTCATGTGGGGACGCTCGCTGTACAAGAACATCCAGCGCTTCATCGTCTTCCAGCTTACTATAAACGTAGTGGCCCTGCTCAGTGTGCTGTTGGGTGCTTTCTTTGGAACATCGTTGCCACTAACCGTCACGCAGATGCTTTGGGTGAACCTCATCATGGATACCTTCGCGGCGATGGCGCTCGCCTCCATCTCGCCCAGCATGGACGTGATGAACGAGAAGCCCCGCAAGCGCACGGACTTCATCATCACCCCGGCCATGCGCAACAACATCCTGGGGGTAGGCGTGGTCTTCCTCGCCCTGCTGATGGGGATGCTGGTGTACTTCAAGGGACTGCCCGGCGGCCTGCTGCCCAACGGCGAAATGAGCGTACACTACCTCACGGTGTTCTTCACCGTCTTCGTCATGCTCCAGTTCTGGAACCTGTTCAACGCGAGCGTATTCGGCACGAACCACTCCATCTTCAAGGACGCCGGCCATGCGCTGGGGATGCTCAGCGTGGCGTTGATTATCCTCGTCGGGCAGTTCATCATCGTCACCTTCGGCGGAAAGGTGTTCCGCACCGAGCCGCTCGACTGGCAGACGTGGCTGCAAATCATCGCCGGAACGTCGTTGGTGCTCTGGGTGGGCGAAATCTGGCGCGGGATACAGCGCATCCGGCATAAATAAAGAGAGCGGCATGGAGAAAGGCACACACCACCCGCCGGCCGTGGCCACCATAGGCTTCTTCGACGGCGTGCATCGAGGGCATCGCTTCCTCATCCGGCAGGTACAACGCGAGGCGGCGGCGCGCGGGCTGGCTTCGTCGGTCATCACCTTCCCCATCCACCCGCGCCAAGTGTTGCAGAGCGACTACCGCCCCCGCCTGCTCACCACCCCGCCGGAGAAGCTGCAACTGTTGGAGCAGACGGGCATCGGGCAGTGCATCCTGCTGGACTTCACGCCCAACTTGTCCGGACTTTCCGCGCGCGACTTCATGGAAGTGCTGAAGCGCCGCTACCGCATCGCCGCGCTGGTCATCGGCTACGACCACCGCTTCGGGCACAACCGCTGCGAGGGCTTCGACGACTACGCCCGCCACGGCCGCGAACTGGGCATCGAGGTACTGCCCGCCGAAGCCTGCCGCCTGGAAGACGGGACGGCCGTCAGTTCGTCGCTGGTGCGCCGCCTGTTGTCGGAGGGGGACGTCGCGCAGGCCAACCGTTGTTTGGGCTACACCTATTTTATATATGGAAACGTGGTGGGCGGGCATCGCGTGGGGCACCGCCTCGGCTATCCCACGGCCAACCTCCAACCCGGCCATCCCGACAAGCTAGTGCCGGCCAACGGCGTGTACGCAGTAGAAGTAGAAGTGGGCGGCGAACGTCATGGCGGAATGCTGAACATCGGCCGCCGCCCCACGATAGGCAACGGCGACGACCGCAGCATAGAAGTGCACATCTTCGACTTCGACCGCGACATCTACGGACAGCCCCTCCGCCTGGAGTTCGTCCGCCGCATCCGCCCGGAGCGAAAATTCGCCTCCATCGACGAACTGGCCGCACAGTTGCGCCGCGACTCGAAAGAAATCCGCGCGCTGCTGGACAACCGCACCGCCCCTGTAAAAACAGACAACCTTTAAATATATATGAGAAACCCCTTACGCGACCTGCCCTATTTCACCTCCAGCGAACAACGGGGTATCCTGGTACTGTGCCTTCTTATCCTCATCATCGTGTGCATCACACTGCCAGACTGGGACAAGGCCGCCCCTGAAGAGCAGCCGACACGCGAACAGATAGAAGCCTACAAAGCTTTCCGCGACAAGTTGCAACAAAAAGAACAGGAAAAAACACGCCCTTACGCACAGCGTTCCGGCCATCAGTCCAGCACCTCCTCCCAAGCAGCACGCCTTACTCCCTTCCCTTTTGACCCCAACAGGGCAGATAGCGCCACGCTCCGCCGCCTGGGTTTGCCGGGATGGATGGCGCGCAACATCATGCGCTACCGCGAAAAAGGTGGACGATTCCGGCGCGCCGAAGACTTCCGGCGCATCTACGGACTGACAGACGAACAATACGAGACGCTGCGTCCCTACATCCGCCTGGAAGCGGCGGACACCCTCCGCCCGAAGGTACAACCGCTTTGGACAAAAGCCGACGTCCCCAAAGAATCCATTCCTGCCAAATACCCCGCCGGGACCATCGTCGACCTGAACCGGGCAGACACCACCGAACTCAAACGCATCCCCGGCATCGGGAGTGCCCTTGCCCGCCGCATCACGAACTACCGGCAACGGCTGGGAGGATATTACAGCATCGGACAATTAAAGGAAATCAAACTCGACACGCAACGGTTGCGTCCCTGGTTCCGTGTAGACACGGCCGCCATCCGCCGCATCGACCTGAACCGCTCCAGCCTCTCCGCCCTGATGCGCCATCCCTACCTGAATTTCTACCAGGCCCGCGCCATCGTGGACTGGCGGAAAAAGCACGGCCGCCTCAGCAGCCTGAAAGTTTTCTCCCTTTGCGAAGAATTTACGAATGCCGATCTCGAACGGCTGGCGCACTACGTCCGCTTCGACTGAGGACGACCGGAAGAAGCAAAGCCACGGTCCGCCAAGCCAGAATCCGCACCAAAATGTCGCCAAAGCTTGCCTGTTTCAAAATATTTTCTTTACTTCGCCCCGGATTAACAAACATTTGTCAGCACAGATAGCCCATGCGCTTCCTCCGGATACTCCTATTCTGCCTACTGCTGCCCGTGGCCGCCCTGTCCGCCCCGTCATCGCCCGCCCCGACGGAGGCCGACACCCTGTCCGGCGACAAGGACTCCTTGCGCGAGTCGGCCTTCGACTGCCTCAACCGGGGCAAGACCGGGCAGGCCCGCCGCTACGGGGAGCAACTGCTTGCCCTGGCCGAGCGCACCGGCGACCGCCGCCAGGCCCTGCTCTACGGGCACCTCATCCTGGGGCTGGCAGGCACGGAGTCCGCCCCGGGCACGGAATGCTACGAGCATTTGGAGACGGCGCGCGCGCTGGCCGAACGCTTCGAAGACCACGGGGCGTTGATGCGAGTGCTGAACGGCTTCGGCAACTATTCGATGTTTGTCAACGACGACGTCTATTCGGCCATCTCCTACTACTTTCTGGCCTTGGACGAAGCGAAGCGCGTGGACGACCGCCGGCTGTATGCCATGATTCTGTCTAACATCTCGGGCGCCTATTTCATGCGCGACGACCCTTCTGGTCTGGAATATGCCGAAGAAGCCATCCGCATCGCCCAGGAGACGAAAGAGCCGGTGCCGCTGTTCTATGCCACCAACAACGCCGCCCTCTACTACCTGTCGTCCGGCGACTGGCCCCGCGCCCGCCGCAGCCTCGAAGCCCTCGGGCAGATGCACTCCTCCTATGGGTTCGGCACGGCGTCGGACCTCTTCCTACTCCAAGCCATGTACCACGCGGGGACGGGCGAGACACGGGAGGCCTACGCCGACTATGCCCGCGCCATGGAGAGTTTCCCCACGGCGTCGCCTTCCACCATCTCGATGGTCTACCTGAAGTATGCCGCCCTGCTCCGCGCCGACCGCCACGCGGCCGCCGCCATCCGAGTGCTGGAATACGGATTGCAACACATTGACGAGAGCGGCATACCCATCCACAAGGCGCGCCTCTTGAAAGAACTGGCCCTGAGCTACCGCGAGGCCGGGCAGACGGGACAGGCGCTGGACCGCGCGCTGGAATACATGGACTACCAGAACCGACTGTTCGACGAGGTGCGAGAACGCGCCACACAGGAAGCGCGCATCAAGCACGACATCTACTCGCGCGAGCAGCGCATCAGCGAGCAACAGGTCGTCATCCTCGACAGCCGCTACAAGATGGCCGTGATGGGCGGCACGCTGGCCGCGCTTGCACTCGCGCTGGGGCTGACCTATTTCTTCTTCCGCAAAAAGAAGCGGCTGTACAACGCCATCGTCTCGCAAAACCACGAGTACATGCAGCACGAAAAGATGCTGCTGGCGCAAATCGAACAACTCCGCCGCGCGGGACACCCCTCGCCCGTGCCCACCGACAAGCTGCAAGACTTGATGAACCGCTTCACAGCGGAAATGCTGGAGCAGAAACTCTTCACCAACCCCACGCTGACCATCGCCGCCGTGGCCGACAGGCTTGACACGAACCGGACCTACCTCTCCAAGGCTATCAACGACATCACGGGGAAGACTTTCACCCAGCTTGTCAATGAATACCGCATCCGCCAGGCCATCGCGGAAATCTCCGATCTGGAAGCGGGCAAACCTTTGAAGCAAATCGCCACCGACGTCGGGTTCAACTCGCTCTCCACCTTCTACAACACCTTCCAGGCCTCAACCGGCCTAACGCCCGCCCGCTACCGGCAGCAACTGAAGGGCCTTTAGCGCCGGTCTTTTTTCCTTCTCCGTCAAATTGACGAATTTCGAAAAGATAAGGCTTTGACTGCTTGCATTTTTTGCATTCTTTTGCCGATGGAAAAACAACGTTTAAAAACAACTAAAACCATTCGGACATGAACAAAGCCATTGCCTATTGCCTGAAGCCGGCGCTCCTCCTGGCCCTGCCGGCCCTCCTCCTGCAAGCCTGCGCCCCCAAGGCCGACGAGCCCCTGCTGGAAGGGAAAATCAACACGGCGGAACCCGTCTCCCTGTCCGTCGTCTACGACTACGAAGGCGACAACTACGTGGAAGAACTGACCACCGACTCCGCCGGCCGCTTCGCCTACAACCCCGACTTGGCCGGCACGGAAGCCGATCTCATCCTGTTCGTGGGCAGCGACCTTTACGGCGCCTACGTCAAGAAAGGTAGCCACGCCCGTATCGACATCGACGGCGGGAAAGCCACCTTCGCGGGCGACAACACCGATCGCTGCGCCTTCGTCAACGCTCTCTACCAGGCCTACTCCCCCTGGGCCTTCAAGCCCACGCCGGACCATCCCTTCGACCTCCGGGAATGGAACGGGAAACTGCAACAAGGCGCAGAGCGGGTGCAGAAAGCCCTCGACGCCGTGGCCGACGACAAAGCACGCGCCCGCTACCAACGACTGGCCGACGCCACGCACAAGTATTACGCCCTGCAGACCCTCTCGCTGGACCGCATGATGAACCAAACCGACAACGTCGCCCGTCAGGACTCGCTCGTCGCCTCCATCGACCCCAATGCCGACGAATCGCGCCTGAGCGGACTCATTAACTACTGGTACAACAACGCCCAGTTGGCGCGCCCGTCGGGCCGGAACATCGACCTGACCACCTATTTCGTGCAACAAATCAACGCCGTCGATTCGGCCCTGACCAACGAAGGCAACAAGAAGAGCCTGGCCCGCACGCTGTGCGACATGTTCTTCATGTACCAGCCGGCGGACAGCGCCGTCCAAGCCTTCCGCCAAGGCATCGCGCCCCAACTGGCCAAAGCGCCCCTCCTGGCCAAGCACGTCGAGGAGCTGGCGGCCGAACGCGCCAAGCAAGTGAAAGACGGCGACCCCTTGCCTGCCGATCCCACGCTGCTGGCCCGCGACGGCAGCCGCGCGAAGTTGTCCGACGTCATCCGCGACAAAGTAGCCTACATCGACTTCTGGGCCACTTGGTGCGCCCCGTGCTGCCGCGAGATACCCTTCTTCGAAAAAGTCTGGCAGCAGTATAAGGACGACCCGCGCATCGTGTTCGTCAGCATCTCGCAAGACGACAACCGCCAGGCTTGGGAGAAGAAGATGGATAACGACCGCCCCGGCTGGCCCAACTACATCTTCGAGCCCGCCAGCGGCCGCCAGTTCCTCGACGCCATGTCTATCCATGCCATCCCGCGCTTCGTCATCGTGGGCAAAGACGGCCGCCTGATTTCGGCCGACGCCGCCCGCCCGTCGGACAAAAACATCAAGGCCGTGCTCGACGCAGCCCTGAACCACTGAGAACCCGAACCATCCACCCCGTAAAGATTATCACAACCATGATGAAACCTTTCGCTTACCTGCTGCTGGGACTGGCGGCCCTCGCCACGTCCCTGCCCCTCGCGGCCCAAAACCGGACCGACATCCCCGTGGACCAGGAAGTCCGCAACATTGAAAAGAAAACCCTGGTGGGCACTATCCTCGACGAAGACGGACAACCCCTGCCCGGCGCGTCCGTACGAATTGAAGATACTGACGCCGGAACCATCACCGACACGGACGGCAACTTCTCGCTCATCGTAGAAGGACGCCGCCCCGTGCTCGTCGTCACCTACATCGGCATGAAGACCGCCCGCATCGCCCTGACGCCCGAGGCGAAGTACGTGCGCATTACGCTCGAGGAAGACGCGACACTGATGGACGAAGTCATAGTAACCGGCTACCAGAACATCAAGCGCGAAAACGCCACCGGAGCGTTCCAGAGCCTCAGCTCGAAAGACATGGAGAAACGCTACACAGGCGACATCACCGCCAACCTCGAGGGTAAGATACCCGGCCTCGTCACCGTGACGGACAATCCCAACATTACCGGCGAGGACGCCATCACCATACGCGGCACAGGCACGTTCAACGCGCGAACCAGTCCCCTCGTGGTAGTGGACGGCCTGCCCATCGAAGGAGGCATCGAGAGCGTCAACCCTTACGACATCGACAACATTACTGTCTTGAAAGACGCCGCAGCAGCAGCCATCTACGGCGCGCGCGCCTCGAACGGCGTCATCGTCATCTCTACCAAACGCGCCAAAGAAGACCGGCTTTCCATCGACTTCAACGCGGACTTGGTCATCAGCGAGCGGCAGAACTACGACAATTACAACTGGGCGTCGGCCGCAGACATCATAGCCTTGGAAAGGTATAACTTCGACGCCATGCTGCAAGATGACCCGAACTTGATACAAGACCAGATTGAAGCGGCCGCAGGCGGGCGCACCTTCACGCAATCGCACGTCATGCGTCTCTTGCTCCAAAACTACCAGGGCCTGCTGAGCGACGCCGACCTGGCCGCCACGCTGAACCGCTGGAGCCGCAACGACTACCGCAGCGAGTGGCAAGACGCGCACGACCGCACCCGCATCAGCCACCAGTACAACCTCGGCATACGGGCGCGGGGCGAACACCTCAGTTCGAGCATCGTCCTGAACTACATGGGCGACAACCGGGGCGCGAAGAAGGAAAACGAAAGCTCCTTGTCGTTCAGCTACAACGGGGACTTGAAGGTGAACCGCTGGTGGGACATGTCGTTCGGCGTCAACGTGCTGAACAACCGCGCGAAGCAGCACGCGTCCGGCTCTTACGACTATATCAACTCGTTCATGGCTTACGAAAGCATGTACAATGACGACGAAACCCCAGCTCGGATGGAGGCTGACGTCTATCCCGGCGAACCGGCCTTCAGCAACGCGCTCTACGAACTGAAGGACCCAACGTACAACTACCGCGAGGAGATGGGCTACAACTTCAACAAGTACCGCTACACGAACGTCCGCACCCACGTGAAGACGCTCTTCCGCCTGCCGGTGGACGGATGGACGGCACAAGCGCAGTTCCAGTACGAAGACATCACGAGCCGCTCGCAAACCCGATACAACAAGGAGTCGCACTTCATGCGGAGCCTCTACAACCTGTACACGACGGCACAGACCGTCACGGAGTGGGTGCTCGACCCTGACTTCGATTGGTTCGACCCGAACCTGGATTGGACTGACCCGCACCTGGGAATGAAGGAGGAAACGCGAACGGAGGTGAACCACGCCATCCCCGACGGCGACCTGCTGCAGACGCAGAACACATCGAGCCAGTTCTACACCTTCCGCGCGCAGACGCAGTACAACCACACGTTCGGCGCGCACGCCATCGACGTGCTGGCCGGCTTCGAGTACCGCCAGACGCGCACCACGACGGACAGCGACCTGAAATACGGCTACGACCACCAGACGCAGACCAACCTGAACCTGCTGACGGACTGGGCCTTCATCAACAACCCGTACACCGGCGTGTTGGGAAGCAACTACGGCGTGATGGGCGCGCCCGACGACTTCGACACGAGCGAGACACTGCACCGCTACTATTCGTATTACTTCACGGCGAACTACGTGTATGACAAGCGTTACAGCCTGTTCGGCTCGTACCGCGTGGACCGCACCGACCTGTTCGGCACCGACCCGAAGTTTCGCGGACGCCCCCTGTGGTCCGTGGGCGCAAGCTGGAACCTGCACAACGAGGAGTTCCTCCGACCGCTCGAATGGGTGGACGTGCTGAAACTCCGCGCCAGCTTCGGCCTGACGGGCAACATCGACTCGAGCGTGTCGTCCTACCTGACGGCCAGCCTCGGAACGAACCAATACAACGGCCAGTTGGTCGGCTACCTGCAGACGCCGCCCAACGACCAGCTACGGTGGGAGAAGACGGCCACGTGGAACGCCGGCATCGACTTCGCCCTGTGGAACTATCGGCTGAGCGGCTCGGTAGACGTCTACCGCAAGAAGGGCAGCGACCTGCTGACCAGCACCGACCTGGACCCGACCACCGGATGGACCTCACTGACCATTAACAACGGCGAGATGAATAACACCGGCGTCGAGCTCCAGTTGGACGGACGCATCCTCCGCGCCCGCAAGCGGCAGGACGTGGGCGTGAACCTCGGCTTCAACTTCGCTTATAATAAGAATAAAGTGACGCGCGTGCCCCACAAACCGGCTTCGGGCTACGAATACCTGACCACCTCGCTGCACGAGGGCTACCCGCTCAATTCGCTCTTCTCCATTGACTACGCAGGCATCATCGAGGAAGGCGGCGCCTACCAGCTGGGCTGGCGCGACAAGAACGGCGAGGTGCACACGGAGTCGGTGAACAGCGGCTCGTTCACGGTGGAAGACGCCGTATTCTCCGGCACCTACACGCCCACCGTCAGCGGCGCCATCACGCCCGAGGTGACGTGGAACGGCTTCAGCCTCTCGGCCATGTTCAACTTCTACGGCGGCCACTACATGCGTGTGGACAACGACGCCTGGAACACGAGCGTGGGCGGCACGGGCGGATACAAGGCCCTGTTCGGCAACGGGGCGGTGACGAAGGACTACCTGCGCTACTGGCAGGGGGACACCGACGTGCCCGCCAACGGATACCGCGCCACCAAGTACAACGACATGGGCTACGGCATCTACCGCAACACCAACGTCGAGCACGCCGGATACGTCAAGCTCCGCAACCTTGTCATCGGCTACGACTTCAGCGACCGCATCTGCAAAATCATCGGACTGAACGACCTGCGCCTGCGCTTCCAAATCAACAACCTCTGCACCTGGGCGCGCAACAGCAAGGGGCTGGACCCCGAGGCCGTGAACCCCGTGACCGGCTCGCACTACAACCGCGTGCCCCGCAGCTACACCATGAGCTTATACTTCAACCTCTAACGTAACAGAAACCATGACAACGAAAAAGATATTCCCGGCCCTGCTGATGGCCGCCGCGCTGAGCCTGACGGCCTGCGAGGAGAAACTGGACATCGTGCCCCTGGGCGAGACCACCCTCACTACGGTGGACGAACTGGAAAGCCTCCTGAACCAGGAGCCTCTGCTGTACTTCCTCGACAACGAGTTCGAAATACTCTGCAACAACACGTACACCGACTACGACGGCCTGCCGGACTTCCTGGCCAACCCGAACAGCATCCTCTACGCGCTGGTCACCTACGACGAGTCGGTGGACCGGGCGAACCTGACCGCCTCGAGCGACCTGTACGAAAGCCTGTACAGCAACATCAACTACATGAACGTGGTCATCAGCAAAGCCTCCGACGTGAGCGGCGACGACGCCAAGCGGCGCCAAATCGTGGCCGAGGCCCGCGTGCTCCGCGCCTGGTATCACTTCCTGCTGGTCAACATGCACGCCCGGCAGTATGACGAAGCGACAGCGGGCGAACTGGGCGGCGTGCCCTACGTGGACAACACCAACGTGGGCGAGGAGAAAACAAAACTGACCGTGGCGCAAGTGTACGAACGCATCCTGGCCGATTGCAGCGACGAGGTGCTGGCCAACCTCGTGCAGGGCCACGTCTCCACCCCGTGCCGCTTCGGCCTGGACTTCGGCTACGGCGTCCGGGCGAAGGCATTGTTCCAGATGAAGCGTTACGACGAAGCCCTGCGCTATGCCAACTTAGCCCTCGGCGTGAACAGCCGCATCGAAGACCGCACCACTGTGAAGACCACTGCCAACTGGATTCTGGACGAGACGGCGCAGAACAATTACTACCTCATCTGGTCCAAGACGGGCAACATGGGCGACCTGGGCGGGCTGTGCATCACCGCAGACCTGGCGCGCCTCATCGACCCCGACGACTACGTGTACAAGTATTACTACCAGGACGGCGTCGGAGCCTGGGAAGACCCCTATCCCACGCTGCCCGAGGGCTGCCTGCAATGCCAGGTGTGGGACATCCATTGGAACGTATTCGGCCTGCGCGCCGAGTCGATGTACTATCTGGCTGCCGAGTGCCTGATTCGTTTGGGACAGGTGCGGGAAGGACTGGCGCAGGTGGACCGCGTGCGCGCCCTGCGCATCGAGAACTACCAACCCTTTGCCGACCAGGCCGCGACGCTGACCGAGCGCGAAGCCATGAAGCTGCTGCAAGACTCGAAGCGCGTGGAGTTCATGAACACCTTCGAGAATTTCTGCGACCGCAAGCGGTGGAACTCTGAGACGGACTATGCCGAGACCATCACCCGCGACCTCGGCCCGGACTACGGGGGCACGGTCTCGCTCCGTCCCGACTCGCCGCTGTGGGTATGGCCGTTCCCGCAGAACGCCGTCCTGCACAACTCGTCGCTGACACAAAACTACTGACGCGCCACCGCCGAAAGACAGGTTTGCAAACGCCGCACTCCCCGCTCGCGCCGAGTGCACTCGGGACATCTCCCGAGTGCGGCGTTTGCTCGGACCGTCCGCACGCCAAGTTTCCCTTACTTTAACCGTTTTATACACACATGAAAATCAAACATTTATTCAGCATATTGGCAGCCGTTGCCCTGACCGCATCGGCTTCGGCCCAGATTCAGGAGCCCGTGAAGTTCAAAAGCGAATGGAAACAACTGTCGGACACGGTGGCCGAAATCGTCTTCACCGGCAGCATTGCCCCGGGATGGCACGTCTACGGCGCCGACTTGCCCGAAGGCGGCCCTACGCCCGCCACGTTCAACGTGGACCGCGCAGAGGGAGCCTCCGTCGCAGGCCCGCTGGAAGCCCGTGGCGAGTTGGTCACGAAGATGGACCCGATGTTTCAGATGGAAGTGAGCTACTTTGAGGGCGGCACGGCCGTCTTTGCCCAACGGATACGCCTGGAGGGCGGGGCCTACGTCCTGAACGGCTACCTGCAATACGGCGCGTGCAACGACGAAAACTGCCTGCCGCCCACCAACGTCGAGTTTGCCTACCAGGGCACGGCCGGCGACGCCCCCGCGAAGACGGCCTCGACAGCGCTCTCTTCCGACGAGACGCCCGCCTTGGCCACGTCGGACTACTGGACGCCCGTCATCGACCGGCTCGACGCGCAGGACACCGCGTCCTCGACCGCTTCGCGCTCCTGGTGGTACATCTTCCTGGCAGGCTTCGCCGGAGGACTGGTCGCCCTGTTCACCCCCTGCGTCTGGCCCATCATCCCGATGACGGTCAGCTTCTTCCTGAAGCGTTCGAAAGACCGGCGCAGAGGCGTGCGCGACGCCTTTACCTACGGCGCGTCCATCGTAGTCATCTACGTCGCCCTGGGCCTCCTCATCACCGCCGCCTTCGGGGCCAGCGCGCTGAACGACCTCTCGACCAACGCCGTGTTCAACCTCTTCTTCTGCCTGCTGCTCGTGGTGTTCGCCGCCTCATTCTTCGGCGCGTTCGAGCTGACCCTGCCCGCGCGGTGGAGCAACGCTGTGGACAGCAAGGCCGAACAAGCCACGGGACTGCTGAGCATCTTCCTCATGGCGTTCACGCTCTCGCTGGTCAGCTTCTCCTGCACCGGCCCGATTATCGGTTTCCTCCTGGTCGAAGTATCCACGGCCAACAGCGTCGTAGGTCCGGCTCTTGGGATGCTGGGATTTGCCCTCGCCCTGGCCCTTCCGTTCACGCTCTTCGCCCTGTTCCCCTCGTGGCTGAAGACTTTGCCCCGCTCGGGCGGATGGATGAACGCAGTGAAGGTCACCCTGGGCTTCCTCGAACTGGCCTTCGCGCTGAAGTTCCTCTCGGTGGCCGACTTGGCCTACGGCTGGAGCATCCTGGACCGCGAAACCTTCTTGGCACTGTGGATCGTGCTCTTCGCCCTCTTAGGCTTCTACCTGCTGGGGAAAATCAAGTTCCCGCACGACGACGACCGCACGCACGTCGGCGTCCCGCGCTTCTTCTTGGCGTTGGCTTCCCTTTCGTTTGCCGTCTACATGGTGCCCGGACTGTGGGGCGCCCCGCTGAAAGCCGTCAGCGCCTTCGCCCCGCCCCTCCAGACGCAGGACTTCAACCTGTATGAAGACGAAGTGCGCGCCCGCTTCCACGACTACGACCAAGGCATGGCCGCCGCCCGCCGCGAGGGTAAGCCCGTGATGGTGGACTTCACCGGCTACGGTTGCGTGAACTGCCGCAAGATGGAGTTGGCGGTGTGGACCGACCCGCAGGTGCGCCAGTTGCTCAACGAAGATTACGTATTGATTACCCTCTACGTGGACGACAAGACGCCCCTGCCGCAGCCCGTCCGGGTGGAAGAAAACGGAACGACGCGCACCCTGCGCACCGTGGGCGACAAGTGGAGCTACCTGCAACGTAGCAAGTTCGGAGCCAACGCCCAACCCTTCTACGTCCTCCTCGACAACGAAGGACAGCCGCTCAACCAACCCTATTCGTATGACGAGGATGTGAAGAAGTACGTCGAGTTCCTGGAGAAGGGGAAGGAAAAATATTTAAATGAAGAATGAAGAACAGTCAAATGAAGAATGAAGAATTTTGTTGCGAAGGATAAAGGGATTCGCGCAGAAAAATAAAAGGATTCGCGCAGAAGGATAAGAGACTTCGTTGAAGGGAATAAAGAGATTTATGACAAAGAATGAAGAATCTCCTCACGCAGCAAAGTCCCCCCGTTCGCCCGGAAATTCTTCATTCTTAATTCTTAATTCTTCATTTAATCCACTTTCTGCCCGTCCACCAGATGCAAGGTGCGGTCAGTCATTCGGGCCAGGTTTTCGTCGTGGGTAACAATCACGAAGGTCTGGCCCAACTCTTGTCGGAGGTCGAAGAAGAGTTGATGCAGTTCCTCCTTATGGCGCGTGTCGAGGCTGCCCGACGGCTCGTCGGCCAGCACGACCGACGGGCGGTTTATCAAAGCGCGCGCCACGGCCACCCGCTGCTTTTCTCCGCCGGACAACTCATTGGGTTTGTGCGCCGCCCGGCCGGACAGGCCCAGCCGTTCCAGCATTTCGCGCGCCGCCCGCTCCGCCTCTTTACGCTCGCGCCCGGCGATGAGAGCCGGAATGAGGACGTTTTCCAACGCCGTAAACTCCGGCAGCAGTTGGTGGAACTGGAAGACAAAGCCGATGTGCCGGTTGCGAAACGCTGCGAGCGCCCGTTCCCCCAGTTGCTCTACGTTCGTCCCGTCAATGGCCACCGTGCCGGAAGAAGGCCGGTCAAGCGTACCCATTATCTGCAACAGCGTGGTCTTGCCTGCTCCGCTTGGACCGACAATACTGACCACTTCTCCCTGTTCGACCGTCAGGCTCACCCCTCTCAGCACGGACAGGGAGCCGAAATTCTTGGTAATGTCATGCAGTTCTATCATAGCCTTCGTATTACATATTCTGCCAAGTAGCACCCGAAGACCGCCGGCAGGTAACTCACGGTGCCGCAAGTTGTCTTCTTGTTACGTTCCCCTTCCACGGTCTGGATGGCGTTCGTGTCTGCCTGCTCCGCGCTGAAGACGACAGGCACCTTCTGCCGCACCCCCATCTTCCGGAGCCGCTGGCGCACGGCCTTGCTCAGCCCGCAGTGATAGGTGTCCCACACATCGGCGAAACGCACCTGCGTGATGTCCGTCTTAGCCCCGGCTCCCATGCTACAGACGATGGGTACCTTGCGGCGCACAGCCTCGGCTATCAAGCGGCACTTGGGCGCCAAGGTGTCGATGGCATCGACCACGAAGTCCGGCCGCACGTCGTCCAGCAGAGGGCCAGTACCTCGGCCTTGGCCCGGCCCAGGGTCGAACGGAGGGCGGGAAGCTGCCGGTTGAGGTTAGAGGGTTGCACGGTGTCGGCATCGACCAGGGTCAGGCGGCCCACGCCGGCGCGGCACAGCATCTCGGCCGCGTAGGCGCCCACGCCGCCCACGCCCACCACCAGGACGTGCGCCCGGCAGAGGCGTTCCATCTTTTCATCGCCCAGCAAGAGGCGCGTGCGTTGCATCCAGTCTTGTTCCATGACGTTAGTTTTCTTCTTTCTTGAACCACTTGTAGAACCAGCGTCCCACTTGCTCGTAGTGCTGGCTCTCGTTGTTGCCCTGCGGGTTGGCGAAGGAGATGGCATCCTGCGGCTCGCCAATCTGGTCGGGATAGAGCACGATGACGCTGTTGTTGGTGAAGTATTTCCCCAGTTGTCCGGGCAGCTTCTCGAACGCGCTGTCGTAAGAGATGGAGCCCCGTCGGGCAGTGACCACCACCAGCAGATGGTCGTAATTGACCTGGCCGGTCAGCAGAAGCAAGTCGTCCCAACTGTCCAGGCGCGAGAACTCCGTCATCGTGCCGGTGTACTTCTTCTTCACGAGGGCTTGCAGCAAGGCAGTGGTCTGTTCGTTGGCAAAGAAGTGGACGCGGCAGTTCAGCGAAGCGCCCATGCGGCAGAAGTGCTCCACCCATTTCTGGAAACCCGCCTCGTATTCCGCCTTGGGCGGCACGGCCACGATGATGCGCCGCAACGTGTTCAGCGGGATGAGGAAACGGGCCACCATCACCTCGCGGTGCAGGCCCTTCAGCAAGCTTTCGGTCAGTTTGCCGAAGTAAGAGTCGACGAGGTTCACCTTATAATGAAGTCCGATGATGACGTCTGTCACGTCATACTCGCGCGCGGTGTGGATGATGCCCGCGGCAATGTTGAGGTCGTAGCGGCTGATGCAGCGCAGCGACAATCCTGCGGCGGCAGCCGTCTTGGCCGCCCGTTCCAGGTAGCGTTTGCCCTGCTGCTCGAGGCGGTCGGAGTCGCTGTGGTCGTTGATGACGTTCAGGGCCACGAGGTTGTTCTTCTGCTTGGGGTCGCGGATGAGCAGGGAGAGGGACATCAGGTAGTCTATGGTGGCGGGATTGGCCACGGGGATGAGAATCTTCTCGGGCAGGCGCGACGGGTCTTCCTCTTCGGGATGCGCCTCGCCCATGGCGATTTTGCGCGCTGCCCGTTCCGTGGTGAACGAACTGACGACGCACGTGACAAGGATGAGCAGCACGGTACCGTTGAGCACATCTTCGTTCAGCAGGCGTTCGCCGTTGGGCTGGATGAGGTTATAGCCCACCAGGACGGCGGCCAGCGTGGCAGCCGCCTGGGCATTGCTCAGTCCGAACATCAGCTCGCGCTCCAGTACGGACATGCGGTATATCTTCTGCGTCAGCCACGAGGCTATCCACTTGCCCGTCAGTGCCACCACTATCATGACAGCGGCCACCTTCAGCGCATCGCCCCCGCCGAAGATGACGTGGACGTCTATCAGCATCCCGACGCCGATGAGGAAATAGGGGATGAAAAGCGCGTTGCCCACGAACTCCAGGTGCCCCATCAGCGGGGAGACGTGGGGGATGAGCCGGTTCAGGACCAGGCCCACGAGGAAGGCGCCGAGGATGCCTTCCATGCCGATGAACTCCATCAGCCCCGCACCGAGGAACACCAGGGCGAGGACGAAGATGAACTGCATGACGTTGTCGTCGTACCTGCGGAAGAACCAGCGGGCGATGCGCGGGAAGAGGTACATGATGCCCACGCCGAGCACGACGACCTTCAGCACCAGCCAGAGCCAGAACCATCCGCCTCCCTCGCCCCGGAACAGTCCGCTGATGACGGCCAGCACCAGCAGTGTGAGCGTGTCTGTGACGGCTGTGCCGCCCACCGCGATGCTGACGGACCGCTGCCGCGAAATGCCGTAGCGGATGACGATGGGGTAGGCCACGAGCGTGTGCGAGGCATACATGCTGGCCAGCAGTACGGAGGTCAGCAGGGTGTATTTCAGCAGGAGCATGTTGGTGACGAGGCCGATGCCGATGGGGATAACGAAAGCCAGGAGGCCGAGCATCACTGCCTTGCCGCGGTTCTTCTTGAAGTCGGACATGTTCATTTCGAGGCCGGCCAGGAACATAATGTAGTAGACGCCCACCTTGCCGAACAATTCGAAACTGCTGTCCCTGGCCAGGATGTTGAACCCGTGCTCGCCGATGACCAGCCCGGCCAGAATCATGCCGATGATGTGCGGGATGCGCAATTTGGTCAGCAGGATGGGGGCGAACAGGATGATGAGCAGCACCAGGAGGAAAATCCAGGTTGGGTCGGTGACGGGTAGCTGGAGACTGAAATGAAACAAGTCCATCGGGCGGCGGTTTTTCGGGTTTCAAACTGCAAAATAACGAAAAACTTTTCATTCGGCAAACCGACGTAGCACATTTTGTTATACATTTGCAGCCGGAAAGGCGCGAAGCCTTCCGCGTAGCGATTGTGGGAGCAAGCGGTGCCGTAGGACAGGAATTCCTGCGGGTGCTCGACGAGAGAAATTTTCCAGTGGACGAACTCCTCCTTTTCGGTTCGCCGCGCAGTGCCGGGACGAAATACACGTTCCGGGGCAAGGACATCGAAGTGAAACTCCTGCAACACAACGACGACTTCAAAGGCGTGGACATCGCTTTCACGTCGGCCGGAGCCGGCACGTCCAAGGAATACGCCGAAACCATCACCAAGCACGGCGCGGTGATGATTGACAACTCCAGCGCCTTCCGCATGGACGATGACGTGCCCCTGGTCGTCCCCGAAGTGAACGCCGCCGACGCGAAGCAACGCCCGCGCGGCATCATCGCCAACCCCAACTGCACCACCATCCAGATGGTCGTGGCCTTGAAGGCCATCGAGAGCCTGAGCCACATCCGCCGCGTGCACGTGTCGACCTACCAGGCGGCAAGCGGCGCCGGGGCGGCCGCCATGCAGGAGTTGTACGAACAGTACCGCCAGGTGCTGGCCGGAGAACCCGTGAAGGTCGAGAAGTTCGCTTACCAGTTGGCCTTCAACCTGATTCCGCAGATAGACGTCTTCACCGACAACGGCTATACGAAGGAAGAGATGAAGATGTTTAACGAAACGCGCAAAATCATGCACAGCGACGTGCGCGTCAGCGCCACCTGCGTGCGC
>CASEKR010000007.1 GCA_949288585.1 uncultured Bacteroides sp.
AATGAACAAGGGTTTCAAACAGCGACGCTTCCTTTCCGAAAGCGGGTGCAAAGGTAGGGGCTTTATACGGAATAGACAAAATTATCTACAAGTTTTTTCCGACTTTTTTAGAAATACTTTCAATGAAAACTGAAAAACAAGTAGTTACGAAGGGAGGAAAATGGACAGGGAAGATGGGGAGGGAAAAGAGGGGTAAGGAAATACACATTATAATATTATAAAGTATTCCCAAGGATATAGGCAAGGGGAAATGAGGATAGTAAAGGATGAAGGCATTCATATCAAGATTCCCCCAAAAGTGGGAGTAAGTTTTCCTAATCATGATTTTTGATAACGAGCAAAGGCACAAAAACACAAATATATGACGCAAGCAAATACGACCCAAACGCCACCGGTGATGCCGACCGAACCGATAGCTGCTCCCATCAGCGGAGTAACAATTCCACCTCCGGAAATGGCAGTAATCATCAGTCCGGAAATCTGGTTCGCCTTATCCACCCTGACTTGCAAAGCCATGGAATAAATGATAGAGAACACGGAGGAAGCAAAAAAACCGATACCTGCGATAGCAGCCAAACTTATCAATTCATCATTTATAAATACTAATGTAAGGACAGCAATGGCACAAGCCACAATATTGACACGGAAGTAGCTCCGCCCGGACAGACGAGCCAACAAGAAGGTCCCCAACAAAGCTCCTGTGGTACGGCTCAAAAAATAAAGCTGCGGCGCCAACCTGGAAGCCTCAACGGACCAATCGAAACGAGCCACCATCAGTTTAGAACTAATAAAGTTGGTCGAAACATCCAGGCCTACCACGAAAAAAATACCCAAGAATAAAATAAGGACAGTCCTGTCTTTCAACAACAAGAAGGTATTGCCCAAAGACAAAACAGACTGACAGCCGGATTCCTTCTCACGGGCAATGGGCGTGGCTGCCAACCATAAACCGGAAAACAAGGTGATGCAGCCCAAGATAGGAAAACAATAATACCACTTACCAACACCAAAATTCGAAACGGCCAACAGCACTATCTCCGGCCCGACAAAAGAAGACGCGGCCTTAATGACCTGTCCGGCTGTAAGGCTACTGGTCAAGAGACGCTGTTGGCGTACGACATTAGCCAGCAGGGGATTGAGCGAAACTTGCAAAATGGCATTCCCAATGCCCAGAAAAGCATAGGCCCCCATGCAAGTAAAGCTGTTGTAAGCCAACAATGGTAGGAACATGCCTATTAACGTGAGTCCCAGACTAAGCAACACAGTATTCTTGCGTCCCCAGCGATTCATCAAGTTGCCCACAGGGATGCCTAAGAATAAAAACCAAACAAATACCAAAGAAGGCACAAAACCTGTCATAGCCGACGACCATCCGAAAGCGCGTTGCACGTAATCGGACGAGAAGCCCACAATATCGCAGAACCCCATCACGAAGAAACCGAAAAGGATGGGCAATAATTGGATAATCAATTGTTTTTTCTTCATAACATTTTATTTCTTTTCAATTACAAATCAATGACAAAGCACGTCAACAACAGACAAAGTCCACGCCACCATCATCGTGTCATGGAAGGCGGACATCCATCTGTGCCCCATTGCTCATTGGGACAAGAATCCATCCATACCTCCAACGTACCACCCTGCTGGATGGAACGAAGGGGAATAAAACACGCATTCAGCGGCTGCCCGTCAAGTACAGTCCTTCGAACATAAGGAGTAGATTCGCCTTGATTGCCGTGCGCAACAATGGAAAAGACATCACCCTCATAATAATCTGGATGAAGACGAATGGTTATTTTCTCGAACAAGGGGCTACCAATCTGCATAGTCGGCACACAATTGGTTCCTCCTTGGACATCAAACAATCCCATGGCTGCTAACACATACCATGCGCCCAGTTGCCCTTGGTCCTCATCCTGTCCATAACCATAGCCATGA
This sequence comes from uncultured Bacteroides sp., assembly GCA_949288585.1. Lineage (GTDB taxonomy): Bacteria > Bacteroidota > Bacteroidia > Bacteroidales > Bacteroidaceae > Bacteroides. The sequence goes on from CASEKR010000007.1 coordinate 1,939, forward strand.
ACGGACGAAGTGCCATAAAACACCCGACAAATATCACGCGTATATTTCTGCGTCAACCAAGGCTTGCCCGAATAATTGAAAAGCCAGGCATTGTGCAGGCATGGCTGGTTGCCATGGTTATACAACTGCTTGACGCCGGAAAAGCTGTCATACTCGCCCGGCTGGCTTCCGTAATGACTTCGGGAGGCCGTGACAAACACTTCTTCAAGGCGGCGATTAAACTCGTCTTTCCCCATCAAAGCCATTAAGCCAGCAATATCATGGGGGACATACCAAGTATATTGCACGGCATTCCCCTCCTGAAAGCCAAGCCAAGCTTCTGTGGAATTAAAATCAGCCAGGAAGTTCCCGTCTTCTTGGCGCGGACGCATACAACCAGTCTCGGGGTCGAACAGCATCTTATACGCCCCAGCATAACGGCGAAGAAAGCCTGCTTCCTCCGTCTTTCCCAAAGACTCGGCCAACTGACTGGCGGCATAAGCAGCAAAACAGTACTCCAACGTGTGCGATGCGCCAAAATTAGTAACCCATCCGTTAGGCAAGACATACTCATGCAAGGGAACATAACCACGCTTGACGAACTCACCGTTGTCATACCGTCCTGCCCCTGCCGGACGACCTTCATAACCCATTTCGTTCTGCCATACCACTTGCCAAAGATAGTCCGTATCACCACGAAAGACACCTGCCTGATAAGCTGCGGCTGCCACAAGCCCCTGAAAATTGGTTTGTACACCGTTGACATAAACGCCGGCCGCCACTCCATCGTGCAACCACCCCCCAGTATGGCGAGAAAAGTCAAGAACTGAACGCACAAATCCGTCCAACACATCGGGATAGGCTAACGTCCATAACTGGGTGAGGTTCCAAAAGCCTCCCCAAATGGCATCAGTATTATAATGATGACGCAATGGCTTTCCGTCAAGGCCACAAGGCACTCGGGCTATCGTTTTACAATTGGTCACATAAGAGCCATCCACATCTTCAGCCATGCCGCGTCCCAACAGGGCATGGTAAAGACCTGTATAGAACTTCGTTTTGTCCTCCTTCGTACCGCCATCTACCTGTATGCGCGACAGCATCTCGTTCCATGCCGTACGAGCCTCGGCTTTTACTCGATCGAAACCTTTACCAGCAGTCTCCTGCTCACAATTTTTACGGGCATTCTCCACTGATGTGTACGACAAGCCTACCTGCATCTCAACACATTCGCCTGCCAATGTAGGAAATTCCACATAATAACCAGTGCCAATGCCCGATATCTCTTTTTCACCCGGACAGACCAGACTATCGAGACATGCCCCATAAGAAGTGATTTCCTTCTCCGAAAGCCGAGCATAGAAATAAGCTTTCACCGTATTACCTTCATCGCTAAAAGTGGCATAAACAGGATAGCACTCCACATAACCGCTGATAGAACAGTCGTCAGGCTCATAAGCGACATGCGAATCGACTACCTTTGCGCTTTCACCCTGCGGATGGCCGATGTCAAAAAAGATGCGTGCTGTGTCAGCTTTAGGAAAGGTATAGCGATGGTAACCGACACGGTCGGTAGCCGTCAACTCGACTTTAATACCATCATCTTCCAAAAAGACCTCGTAAGAGCCGGGCGAAGCCTTCTCCGTAGCCTTGTCGAAACGAGAGCGGTAACCGCTGTCTGGATCTTCCAAAGTGCCTGGCCTCGTTTGAAGAGGACCAGTAGAAGGCATGGTCACGATTCCACCTATCTGGAACTCATGAAAGTGGGCAAAGCCTTCGATGGAAGTATGGCGGTCGTCGTAACCATTGGGTAACCACGACCCCGGACTATTGTAGGCATTAGTAGTAGGTGCCAACTTGGCCATGCCGAAGGGGCGTGCAGCCGGAGTATAGAAAAACCAACGGCAATGGGTAGCCCCCAATTGGACATCAACCCAGTCGACCGGTTGCTTTTCCGCCTGGAAACACGAACATAAACAGACCAAAAACACGATAGATGATATGATTCTCTTTCTCATATCCCCTTTATTCATAGGAACGACTCTTGTAAGGTGATGCCCAATAGTAACTACCTGATAATATTCGTCTGCTTCGTAAACTCTACAATCTCGGGAATATAACCGAAGACCAAGCCTGTCACCGTGTCTGCACATCCATAATAGATAGCAATCCGCCCTGTGGAAGCATCATGCAGGGCAGCACAAGGGAAACAGACATTGGGTACGTCGCCCATGCATTCATAGCTCTCCTGCGGAGAAAGCAAATAAGCACCGGAACGGGACTTGACCTTCCAGGGTTCATCCAAATCAAGCAAGGCCGACCCGAAACTGTAAACAAATCCATTGCAAGAAGCCAAAACACCGTGGAATATAAGCAACCATCCTTCGGAAGTTTCGATAGGGATAGGACCTGCCCCTATCTTGGTACATTGCCACGCACTCTCCTCGAAAGCGGCCGGCGACATAACGTGGCGGTGGCGTCCCCAAAACTGCAAATCGGGCGATTCACTATAAAAAATATCGCCAAACGGCGTATGCCCGTTGTCGCTGGGACGGCTCAGCATAGCGAATCGCCCATTGATTTTACGAGGAAACAACACGCCGTTACGGTTGAAAGGCAGGAAAGCGTTCTCCAGTTGGTGAAACGTTCGGAAATCATACGTATAGGCCACGCCAATAGTGGGTCCGTGATAACCATTGCACCAAGTGACATAGTAACGGTCTTCGATGAAACACACACGCGGATCGTAACCATAAACCCACGCGCCAATCTCAGCATCACCGCACTCGAACTTCAAGGGTTGTTCTTCAATATTCCAATGCACGGCATCCCGGCTAAAGCCTACGTGCAACCGCATACGCCGGTTCTTGTCGTCGCAACGGAAGACACCGGCATAACCACCCTTGAAAGGTACCACTGCGCTATTGAATATACTATTGGAATCCGGCAACAAATCGCGCGGAATAACCGGATTGGACGAATAACGCCAAACAACCTCCTTACAACCCTCGGGACGCTCTTCCCAAGGCATACCCGGCAAAGCCGGTCCTACAATCTGAATATTTTCCATTTTCTATCTAATCAATAATCAAAATTTAAACCAAACATTGGGAATCACGTTCCCATGTATTTTTAAAAGACTTATACCTCTTTGTCTTTATATGTGAAAGGTATAAACCACGCCATCAGCAAAGCAGGTACAGCCGCTACCAACACATAGGTGAAAAAGTCCCGATAACCCAACCAATCACTCAGATAACCACTCATCATGCCCGGAATCATCACTCCCAGGTTCATAATACCAGACGCAAAAGCATAATGTGCCATTGGATGCTCGCCAGGAGCTACTTGCTGCATCATGAACAGAGTCAGGCCTACAAAACCGAAACCATAGCCAAAGTATTCGAATACAATAGCCGAAGCAATCAGCCAAGAATCCGTAGGTTGGAAGACAGCCAATAACGAATATACCACAAAAGGAATGTTGAAAATGCAACACAAGGTAAACAGCGTCCGCCGCAAACCACGCCGAGAAATGAAATAGCCGGCACTCAATGAACCCAATACAAAGGCTGCCGCACCGAAAATACCGTAATACAATCCTATTTGCTGTTCTGACAAGCCCAATCCTCCTTCTCGTATCGGAGCTTTCAGAAAGAGAGGTACAATTTTAATGACAAAGCCTTCGGCAAATCGATAAAGGATGATAAACAAAATATACCAACCGATGTGTTTCTTTCGGAAAAAACTGCCTATCACGCGCACCAGTTCCCGACCGCTTTCCCTCCACGAGCCAGTGGTCACGGCTGTTCTCCCACCCGAGGGAAGCAGCCGGACATGGTAAAAGCCCAAAACCAACATCATCCCGCCACAGATACCCATAATAGTCATCCAAGCCTGAAGTTGTCCCACTTGTTCTATCAGGCAACCGGCCCAATACACCAGTCCTCCCGTTGCTACGACTTTAGCCAAGTTATAAAAAGCCCCTTGCCAACCGATGTAACGGGCCTGTTCTTCCTTATCCAAAGCCACCATATAAACGCCGTCCGCCGCAATATCGTGCGTAGCGCCGCAGAAAGCTATCACCGCCAATAACGCTATGGCATAACAAAAGAAATCGGGCAAGCTCAACGAAAAGGCCAACAAGCCAAACATGACACCGGAAGTAATTTGCGTTGTTATAACAAAAAACTTCTTCGTCTTGAACAATTCAAGAAAAGGACTCCACAAAGGTTTCAAAGTCCAAGGCAGCATCACTAATGATGTCCAAAAAGCAATGCGAGTATCCGAAATACCCAAGCCCTTAAACATGAGTACCGTCACCATATTCAATACCACGAAAGGCAAGCCCATGGCAAAGTACAAAGTGGGTATCCAACTGATCGGATTTTTTCTTTTCGTAACCGTCATTCCACAACCTCCTGTTTGCCCCATTTATCTAATTCATTCAAAGCAAAAGCATACGCTCCCAGGCTAATGACCATGTTGGCTCCTAAACGACTAAGGGCAATACCCGTCTTTTTCGTCTTGACATAGCATACCTGCTGAGTCGAGCCATACCTCGGGATAGGAACAAGCGTAACGTCCGGTTTCAAAAGTTCCTCCAGTTGTCCGGCATCATCCATATCCAGCACTGTCATCTGCGCCTTTGGAAAACGCAGGCCGGAATGCGTAGACAGCGTTCCGCCCAGTTCCTCCATCACGGCAGGCATGAAATGGCGGTGCGCGCCGGACAATCCGCCTCCTATCACCACGATGCCGTCTATCAGCGTGAGCACAGTAGCCAAAGCCTCGCCCAAGGTATGCCCCAAGCGACGGAAGCTTTCCTCGGCAGCCAGACGATCGCCCGGTCTCGTCCTGTCGGCTATCTCGCAGATGTCCTTCGGACTCAAGCCTTCGTCCCGGTTGCCGGACAGTTCGGCATAAACCCGCCGGATGGCTCGAATGCTTACCCCTTCTTCCGCAATCATGTCCGGATAACAAGAAGTTGCCAAGTTCCAAACATCGCCGCCACAACCATTGTCGCCCAGCAGCAACTCGTTGTTTATCACGATACCTGCGCCGAAGCCGGTACCCAGGGTAATGCCTATCAGATTCTTGTAACGTTTGGCGTTACCGGCATCTTCCAGCATACGGTTCAGCGCGGGCAACGTCCCGGCCAAGGCTTCGCCGTAAGCAAAGAGGTTGCCGTCGTTGTTGATAAAGACCGGAAGGCCGAACTTGCGCTCCAGATATGCCTTCAGCGCGACCCCTCCCCGGAAACAGGGAAAGTTGGGCAAGTCTCCGATGACTCCGTTCACATAATCCGCCGGACCGGGGAAAGCAAAGCTGATGGCCACCGGCATTCGTGGCAACTGCTTCAACACGGCAGAAAATCCTTCCGTTAACGTCTCCAAGCAACGCTCCAAGTCGTCGGGCCGGGCGGGCAAACAGATAGACGAGCCCACTTGACGGTTTCCGCAGATGGCACCGAACACAAAATTGGTACCTCCCGCATCCAGCGTCATCACGATTCTTTCGTCAGTTTCATACATAGGTTCCCTCCCTTTTTAAAAACGTACATAAGCCTTGATAGTACCGAAAGTCTTGCCTTCTTCCCTTTTCGCAGGCGTGATGACATATTCCCCTACGCAAGCCGGCACGATGAAAGTCTCGGCGTAGTGCACCGTTAACGGCTCGAAAGCCCCGGTGGGGCTGGATACGGTCACCTCGTCGCCTTCCACCAAGTTCAGCACATTCACGCTGTTTCCCGTATGATGCGTCACCGGTTTCTTAAACCAATGGCGGCGCGTCTCGATGAACTCGTTCTCATGCAGTCCGGTGCGTTCTTCTATCCATCCGTCTCCACGAGCCACTTCCTTTACTTGGTTGCGCAGGCGGGCATTGGCATAATCCGTATCCCGCCCCCAGTTTATCACTTTCAGACCGCGTTCCACGTTGATGGGACGAGGTTTGCCGTCCAGCCCCAAGCGTTGCCAGTCCCACATCTTGAAGGTAAACAGATTGGGGGTGGAACTAATCTCGAGCACCATGCCGTTGGCACCCGAACAATGCACCGTACCGCCGGGAATCAGAAAATGGTCGTGCTTCTTGGCCGGAAACTTGTTGACGTACTTCTCCGCATCAAACACGAAGCCTCCTTCTTGCGCTTTCCGAAGATCGGCAGCCATCGCTTCTTTGTCGACACTGTTTTTCAGGCCCAAATAGACAGAAGCGTCCTCGCCCGCATCCAGCAGATAGTAACTTTCATCTTGCGTGTAGTGTATGCCAAAGTTCTCGTGGATGAACTGCGTGGTGGGGTGCACCTGGAAACTCAGGTTGCCGCCGCCCATCGTGTCGAGGAAGTCGAAGCGGATGGGGAAATCTTTGCCGAAGCGGGCTTCCACCGGCTCGCCAAGTAGTTCGCGCGATTTCAGCAGTACTAAATCCACGGAAGGCAGTTCGAACAAGACGCCGCCGATGTCGAAGAGCAAGCTGTTCTCCTCGGGCACGCAATCGAAACACCAGCCGTAGTTCACTTGGCTACGGTCGAGGTCGCACACCTCCTTCATCCATTGCCCGCCCCAAGGAGCCGGGTCGAAGAAAGGCACCACCCGGAAAGGCTTGCTGGCCGTCTTCTCGATGCCGCGCATGAAGGTGTCACGGTCTATCAACTTCGGCTGTCCGGGTTTGTTCGTGTCCAACCAATAATCCACTTGCGGGAAAAGACTTTCTTTGTAACGGTCGAGAAGCCGCCAGTCGTTGAAGTAGCCGCGCTTGTATTGCAAAGAAAGAGGTTCTTCGCGATTGTCCACGCCCAGAGCCTTGACCTCGTGGCGGCGGAAACGTTGCTGGATTTCCCAGCGGGCCATGTCGGCATAGGCCAGCACGCGCTCCATGCCTTGGGTAATCCAGGCAGCACCAATACCTGACACTATCACCAATCCATCAGTCGACTTAATTTGTCTGCGCGCTTCTTCCACGCAGAAGCCATCAAAGTATTCCTCCAGGCGGAGGTTGGAGAGATAGCCGAACAGTACATCGTCCGTCATGAAACGTTCGGTCATGGCCAGCACTTCGGCCTCGGGCCTCATCAGGTCGCGGGTGTCGACCAGCAGAGAAGGACTTAGCTTCTTCAATTGCCCGATGACTTCTTCCTCCAGCACGCCGGCATAGAAGTCCACGGCCAGCAGGCCTTCCGTCCGGCCCAGTTCCGCGAGGATGTCCGCCCATCCGGCCCAGAGGCGGCCGTCCTCGACGACCGTGGCCGGGTATTTGTCATAATTGGAAGTTCTCATACTTATTTCGAGTTTTGGGTTGCCCATGCGTTAAACATCTCAATGGCCTTGCACAATACCCCGGCCGAGCCTTTGAAGTGACCCGAACCGCTGGGCACACCGCCTTGGCCGTACCACTCGTAGAAACCTTTGTTCTGTATAACACGGTCTATCATGGGACGCACCTCGGCGTAGGCTTCGGCCACGTAGCCGTGGGCAATGAGTTGCTGAATCATGCGTCCGCCGAACCACGTCCAGTCGCCCCCGTTCTGATAGCAGTAGGGCTGGGACATCGTGCCGGGGAAGAAGCCTTCAGGATAAGGCGGATAGACGGTCAGGCCGATGCTCGGCATACCAGACAGCCGGACGTTTTCCACCATCTGCGCGTTGGCGATGCCAATCTCGTCGTGTTCCAACAGGCCAGCTTCGATGGCGATGGCCGTTCCGCCGTGATAGTAGACTTTGCTCTCGTCGAAGCCGCCCAAGTCCGGCGCGCCGTCGGGATAGACGTGGGGAATGATTTTGTTCTGCGCGTCGTCCCACAGGTATTTGCGGGTGTTGGCCATGATATCTTTGCGCATCTCCTCCCAACGGGCGGCTTCTTCGCCCTCGCTCATGCGGGAGAGGTATCCCAAGGCGATGGCAAACATGGCGTTGTCGTAAGCGTCTATCGTCGTAACGGAATTCTCGGTGATGTCGCACAGGTTGGTCGAATCGGGCTGCACGTCGCCCCAGTCGGCCGTCAGCGCGCCGGTCAGCAGACCATACTGCGCGTCATACTTCTCGCGCATCAAATAGTCCACCATGTCCTCCATTCGCTCGTAGACGGTGCGGCCCGCCACTTCCTCCCGGAGGATGGACGTGTCTCCGGTCTTCTCGATGTATTTCCCCACGATTTGAATGAGCGAAGTCTCCTGGTCGGTCTCCACGGTATTCTTAAAGGCCACGTGGTCGGGCGCGGCGTCCGAGTAATAGCGGTTGGGGTCTTCCCAGTCGAAGTCGCCTTTCAGCACGTAGCCGTCTATCATCTCTCCGTTGGGCTGTTGCAGGGCGAAGAACACGAGGATGGCTCCCCGGATGTCTTCCGTCGGCACCACTTCGCAGGCCGTCTCCACGAACGTATTCATGTCCCGCGCCCACACTTGCGAATAGCCGCTTCCGGCATTCAGCCCCTGGGCCAGAATGACGCGGCCCATGCTATCCACCGTTGCCAGCGAAGAATCCTCCAGTATCTGTTTGGCCAATGCTTGGTTGGGGTCGGTCGAACAGGCTGCGCAAGTGGCCACTAACGCCGCCATCCCCATTGCTTTGAAGAAAAGTTTCATTAAAGTCTGTATTTTATCTGTTAATACTATATTCATTTCACGGAGAGCCACGAGGCAATCTCATGGTGAGATCCGAGGCAATCTCATGGTGAGATCCGAGGCAATCTCACGGCGAGATCCGAAGCAATCTCACGGCGAGATCCGAAGCAATCTCACGGCGAGATCCGAAGCAATCTCACGGTGAGATCCGAAGCAATCTCACGGCGAGATCCGAGGCAATCACTCCACTTCCACCGCCTGCCGCAGCCGGATGTCGTCCGAAGCCGCGCCCACCATCACCGTGAACGCGCCCGGCTCCACCCCCCGCTCCATGCGGGCATTAATCAGGCTGAAGTCGTCGGCGTCCAGGTCGAAGGAGACGCGCCGAACCTCTCCCGCCTTCAGGAAGATACGCTCGAAGCGACGCAACTGGAGGCGCGGACGCACCACCGAAGCATACTCGTCGCGCAGGTAGAGCTGCGCCACCTCCGTGCCGTCGTAACGTCCCTCGTTTTTCACGTCGAAGGAGACGCGGAAAGTTTGCTCCCCGCTTTGTTCCACCGACAAATTCGCATAGGAGAAGGGAGAAAAGCCCTTGCCGTAACCGAAAGCATAGAGCGGCGCCTCGCCCATCTCCACATAATCGTGCCCCACGGGGTTCTTCTTGTTATAATAAACAGGCAACTGCCCCACATGCCTCGGCACCGACACCGGCAGGCGACCGCCAGGATTGTAACGCCCCAGCAGGACGTCGGCCACGGCACGCCCGCCCTCCTGGCCCGGATACCAGGCCGTCAGCAAGGCATCGGCCTCGTCCTTGGCCCAGGCCATATCCAAGGGACGCCCCTGGATGTAGACCACCACCATCGGTACGCCCGTGGCACGGACTGCTTCCAAAAGTTCCTGTTGCCGTCCCAGCAGGGAGAGCGTGGCGCGGTCGAAGCCTTCGCCGCACTCCATGTCGCTCACATAATCTTCCGAGGCGATGGCCGCGCCCGTCTCCTGATAGTTGGTGCGGAAATCTCTCGCGCTCGAACCGCCCACCACCACGACTGCCACGTCCGACGAACGCGCCGCGCGCACGGCCTCGTCGATGTCGGCCTCATCCACGTCGCGCACGGCACAGCCCTTGGCATAGACCACGCGATCCGCACCCAACGCCTCGCGAAGGGCTTCGTAGACCGTCGACACATTGTCCGGCTCCTGCGGGGCGGTGTAGTCGCCTAACATATTATATAGATTGTCGGCATTCGGCCCGATGACCGCCATCCGCTTTATCTTCTCCTCATCCAAAGGCAGCAGCCCGTCCCTGTTCTCCAAAAGGACGATGGACTGTCGCGCCACTTCGCGGGCCACTGCCACGTGTTCCGCCGAGCGCACCCGCTCCTTGGCCTCCTGCGGATCCACGTAAGGACGGTCGAACAGTCCCATCTCGAACTTCAGGCGGAGTACGCGCGCGGCGGCGGAGTCTACCAACGCCTCCGGCACCCGCCCCGCACGGACGGAAGCCACCAACGTGCCGAAAGCCTTGCCGCCCAAATCGACATCCAAGCCGGCCTCCAACGCCAAGGCTCCTGCCTCGTCCAGCGTGCGGGCCACGCGATGGCTCTCCCAAATGCCGTCGATACTGTAAAGGTCGGACACGCTGAAGCCCCGGAAGCCCCATTCGCCGCGAAGAATGTCGCGAAGCAAGTGCGCGTTCATCGTGCAGGGAATGCCGTCCATCGAGTTATAAGCCGTCATCACCGACAACGCCCCCGCATCCACGGCCACCCGGAAAGGCAGCAAGAAATTCTCCCGCAAGTCGCGCTCGCCCGCCACCGACGGATTGCCATTGTGCCCGCCTTCGGGCACGCCGTAAGCCACGAAGTGCTTCAACGTCGAAATCACGGCATCGGGACGCGACAAGTCTCCGCCTCCCATACCGCGCACGAACGCACTACCCATTGCGGCCGACAATACCGGATCTTCGCCGTACGTCTCCTCCACCCTCGACCAGCGCGGCTCGCGCGCCAAGTCCAACACAGGCCCGTAGCCGATGTGCGCCCCTTGCAGGCGCAACTCCTCGCCTATCACCCGGCCCATGCGCTCTATCAACTCCGGGTTGAAGGTAGCCGCCTGGCCGATGCCCGTCGGAAAGACGGTCGTGCCGATGGCCATGTGCCCGTGGGCAGCCTCTTCGGCCAGGAAGACCGGTATGCCCAGGCGCGTCTCTTCAACGGCATGGCGTTGAAGAGCGTTGGCAGCCCTGGCGGCAGACTCGGGGTCAAGCCCGTTCGCCAGCGTCTTCTTGGTCCAAGGGTCGGCCCGGAACGTGGCCCATAACATGCCGGCATGACGTTCGTCCAATAGTTCCTTATAAGCATCTGAATAGCTTACCTCCTCTCCCCTCCCGGCATACATCTCCCAACCCAAGGGGCAAAGCAACTGGCCCACCTTCTCTTCCAGCGTCATGCGCTGCAACAGGTCGAGCGTGCGCTCCTCCGGGGTAAGCGTCGCATCCTTGTAGGGCACGGTTTGTGCCGACAGTCCGGACGACAGCACAAAGAGGGTTCCCAATGAATATTTCCACAAGAAAGAAAGTCGCATAATTAAAATGATGAATGATGAATGAAGAATCCTGCACGCCTCCGGGGAGGCATCCCGCAACGGCCGTGCAGGATTCTGAAACCATCCAAAAAACAATCTTTTTATCTATCAGCTAATCAATTCGGACAACGCACTTCCTCAATCCAAGTGTAAGACTTGTTATCCGGGATGGCGTCGTAGCCATGGCCCGTCTCGTCACGCACCGAACCGTCTTCCTGCACTTCGTTGAAGCGCCAATAACCGATAAGGCCTTCGCTGGCCGGGTCTACGTAGCAAGCGTTATCCTGAATCTCGGTCATGGTCAGGGCGCGGCTCCACAAACGAGCCTCGGCAATAGCGCCGTCCAAGTAGCGTCCGCCGCAAGACTTGCCGAACCAGAAGCCGCCGAATCCCATCGGGTCGTCTTGCAGGTTGACCGTGCCGGGGCCTGCGCTGAAGCTAACATCCAGCACGCCGTCCACATAAATGGAAACCGACGCCCCGTCATATACGCAAACCACCTGGTGCCATACACCCGTGGTATAGCGCGTGTTGCCCGTCACGAAATACTTCTTGCCGCCGATGATGGCCGGAGCCACCTGCAACTGGTTCTTCTCGATACTGATGTCGCCGAAGCGGAACAGGAAGTTTTCTTCGATGCCCATCAGCGACGAGATGCCCGGATTGGCCCATTCGGAGGGAAAGCTGTTAACGCGCACGCGGATTTCCATCGTCACTTGGTTCAAGGCGGAGACGCTGGCGTCTTCCAAGAACTTGGGCACGTTGAAGCCGCAACGCCCGTGCAGGTCTACGGCGCGGGAAACAATGGTGCGGTTGATGGCCACGTACATGATGCGCGAGGCTTCCAGGATGCCCATATCGCCGTCGGTGCCGGTAATCATCACCGGGACACAATAACTGATGCCTTCCTGGAAATCGTCCAGCGAGTTGACACCGAACACCACAGTTTCGGAAACGTATTGCCCGGCCTTGATGACCGTCTCGTTAGAATTGAGGTAATAGCTGCCTTCGGGCGGAAGCTGGTAGCTGCGGCCAGTCTCTGCATTGTAGGCATCCAACTGTGCCTGCGTACCCAGGGCAAGCGTCACCTTCGTGTCGCGCTCTACGCGGTCGGTAGCCGTCACGGTAATGCCCATGTCTTGCGGATTCTCAATAGTAAAGGTAATACGGGGATTGGTCTCCGTCCCCGTGAAGAGGATGACGTCGCCTCCTGCTTCCGATTCCTTGCAAGCCGTGAAGCAGAGGAGCGCCATCATTGCTAATAATCCTATCTTTTTCATATTGTTCGGTTTTTAGTTATTCATAATAAACGCGTTTACTTCTGCCAACGAAGTATAATGATCATTATTATCTATCTTCGTTATCGTCAAACGGAAATATCGTGCTTCATGAATCCCATCAAATAAAGTACGGAACTCAACTCCAGCCCCAACTGGCAAATCTGAGTAAGTATTTATATCTTCCCAAACGTTTCCATCTTGACTGATAGCAAAGATTATCTCGGTAGGCTCTCCCGTACCACTGTTACGTGTTACATATTGAAATCCTGCCAAGTTTTTGACTTCTCCCATGTCAATAGAGATATAATGAGGAGGAGCCGGCTGCGCATAAGCCCATTCCGTATGCCAAATTGTACTGAGACTTCCATCCAATACATTCTCTGCCAAATTACCTTGATAGGTATCCTCAGAAGAATAACCAGCAATCGTCCAACCGGTACGATCTGCACATGGTACTCCCGTAGCATCGTTTACCACAGAGACATGCAAATATACTACGTTCCAATTTGCACTTACCGACATACCTCCCGATACAGAAGACAACTTAATGGGTACTAAATAATCGTCCAACTCCAGTTCAGCCATCTTGGCGGGATCTACTCTTACAACAATCTGATCAGCCGATTCCATCTGCCCTGACTCTATCGTAGCACTTTGGCTTTCAAAAAGGAGCATATCCGCATTCATGGGAGCATAGTCAGTCCCATGTGTTGCATTATAAGTATCAACCAATGAATTGTCTATCTCACAGACTGCGCTCAAAGCACCATTGACCGGCATCGTGGAACGAATAGGAAAAGCCACCACGGCCTCTCCACTTGTTCCTAAAATAGTCTTAGCTATCGTTGCATCTACTACATTGGCCACACTATTCACCATATGAGACGATTGCAAACGTACATATACTTTGCCTGAATCTCCCGGGAAGTCATACTTCTCATCATCCCCGCAGGAGCACAGCGCCAAGCCCAATATAACACTGAATAAATAAAATGTCTTTTTCATAATTTCCTCCTTTATTTAACTGCCGGATTCTGAATCTGGATGCCCAGCCTGAACCATTTGTAAGGCGGGTTGCTGTTGTAATCGCGATGTCCATAGAAAGCACCGAAACCGCCCTTCTTTCCCTGCGTCGGGTTCCAGCGAGCCATGCCTTCCAACGAATACAACTGGCCGCCCAAGCAACTGGTAGTATTCCCGTCTGCCTCAGTAAAGGCCACGCCGCCATTGGCATAGTAGTCGCCAATATTTTCGGTCACGATGTAACGATGTGGCGGAAGCCCATGTCGGGCCACTTCTTCATAACGGCTTTGCAAATTCGAAGCGCCGTAACAAGCATAGGCCTGCGCCGTGAAATAACTCAAGTATTCATACCCGCCATCTATCGGCCAACCGTCCACAATCAGCAATTTCTCGGGGTCTTTTCCCTTGGGACCGATATGCTGTCCCAAATATTCGATAAGCTTCACAAAGTTAGCCCCATGCATCCAGTCGCCGGAAATCTCATAGTCCAAGTCCATGCCGTCCAAGTCGTTGTCATAGACTATCTTCAGCAGGCCATCGCCGTAAGCCTGGATCCATTGTTCTTCAGGCAAGCCTTCCACAAATTCAGGATGCCCGCTGATACTGGGGAAGGTAACGTAAGTCATCTTCATGCCCTTCACCTTCTGGCAGAAACGCATTTCTTCGTACACCATCGGATTGTAAAACGTATAGGGCTTTCCCTCCACATCTGACGGGATGCCGCCCCACAAGCTGCAAATGTCGAGGCTGTCCGGCAGGCCGATGAAGCGGACGCCGGTGCTGTGGCTGGAACTATAATCGGCAAACCACATGAAAGACACCTGATGGTCGGACGCCTTGAAGGCGCGCAAGTTCTCGTAGTATTGGTCGCTATACGTGTAGGGCTTTTGGAGTTCCATGTTCTCCACATCGGTGCAGGCGGTATAGACGCCCGTCACCGCGCTGAAAGCCAGCATAGCGAGCAAGGAGTTCTTTATGTTTCTTAGTTTCATATCTATTCCAATTTTCATATTAGTACTATTCTATTTCTGTTATTCAGAGAAGATTTTCCCCGTGCGCGTGGCAGCGATGTCCCGAGTGCGGACGGGAGAAACACCGAGTGCGGACGGGAGAAGCGCCGAGTGCACTCGGGAGACGCAGCACACGTACTCGGCTCAATCGGCTTTCTTATCCCACCAAAGAGGCGTACCTCCATTGTCCTCTCCACCCAACAGGGAAACGGCAGCAGCCACGTTTTGGGCATTGTCGCGATACTCCGTCGAGGGGAAAGGCACGCGGCGCACTTGCGTGCTGGTATTGATCAGTCCACCGCTGTTGTTCACCACCACCGGGAAAATCCGAGGGTAGGCCGTGCGACGGAAGTCGGACCAAGCCTCCTGCCCGTCGGGATAGATAGCTATCCACTTCTGGGTGATGATACGTTCCAAATTCGTCTCAAAACCGGCAGCTTCGTCCCACTGGATGGTGACGGTTCCCAACAAGGGACTGCCTGCGCCCACACTGTTGCCCGAATTAGCGGGGTCTGTATAAGGGGCGGGCACGCTGGTATTGTCGGCCAGGTAATTGTCGGCACCCGACACGCCCAACACTTCGAAGGAGGCACGTACGCCTTGTTCATACAAATCCTTGGCTGTCCCGTTCATGGCCCATCCGCGCAAAGCGCCTTCGGCGCGCAAGAAGTAAGCCTCGGCGGGATTCATCCACACCAGTTCGTCGTCGCTGCCCATGGCGATGTCTGAGAAATCATCGCTTTCGGCATAAGTGGCACGGTTCATGTTGATGCCCGTACGGATGCCCTTATAGTCGCCGTTGCCGGAAACCAAGAAGTAACTGCCGATGCGCGGGTCGTTGTAACCATTCAGATAGGAATCCATCGTTGCGCCCATGCGTGCATCGGTAAACTCGCCCGGCCCGATGACGAACAGCGGATGACGGTAACTGAAATCGGTGTCGTGCTGTAAAGAAGCAATGTCGGTGGCAGACGTCATCACTCCCACCCTGTGCGACACAGCCTCTTCGGCCATTTGGCGAGCCTTGGACTCGTCGGCATAGACAATACGCATGGCCAGGCGGAGCTTCAGGGTGTTGGCGAACTTAATCCAGTTCTCCACGTTGCCGCCATACACAAAGTCATACTCTTCCAGCACCTTGGCCGAGGCGTCTTTCGTGTAATAGTCCGTCAGGACGCTGATAGCCTCGTTCAACTCGTCGAAAAAAGAATTATAGATGTCCTGCTGGCTATCGTAGGGATTATACAACTCGCCGTTGCCGAAGCGGATGTAAGGCAACGGGCCGTAAGTGTCCGTACAGCGCGACATGGCCAAGACTTTGACTACTGTTGCCACGGCTGCCACCTGCGGACGCTCTTCGCGCGCCTTGTCGTAGACCTCCTTCCACGGAGTCATGACACCCACGAACGCACGTTCCCAAGCACGGTCGCGCCAATCCACGGTCATGTTATAAGTCAGGAAATTAGAATTGCCGAACCAGATGTTGCAAGCCCCGGTGTACCCGGCAAACGACTGGCCGGTCAGGTTGTCGATGACCTGGTAAGTGTCGGCGCCAATGCCCGTACCGTCGGCCGAAAGCTGCTCGACCGTCATGACGTTCTTCAGCATCTGCACGAAGAACGAGCCGGTGCTCAAGTCATCGCGGTTCATCATTTCCTCGGTGGCCTGGTGGGGATTCGTGTTCCACTCCTCGTACTGCCCCGTGCAACCCTGCATGGCCAGCATCAAGGAGACGGCTCCCATTAAAAGTATCTTTTTTCTATTCATCATAATAATGTGTGATAAGATTAACATTAGAATTTCAAATTCACAGAGAAACCGACGCTACGCAAGCTGGGCTGCATGAAGTAGTCAATGCCTTGGAAATAGGTGCCCGTGCTGGAAGTGGCTTCCGGGTCGAAGGGAGCCTTGCAGTAGAACATCAGCAAGTTGCGTCCGATGACCGACACGCGTGCGCCTTTAATCCACTTCACCCACTTCGTGATGGGGATATCGTAGCCGACGGAAAGCTCGGCCAGGCGGATGTTGGTCATGTCATACGTGTACATGGAGCCGATGCCGGAAGTGCCGCCGCCAATGGCCTGGTAATATTCCTTGGCGGGAATCAGTTGGCCGTTGACCAACGCGCCTCCACGGTCGCGGGCTTCGGCCGTGGCTTCGGACACACCATAGTAGTCCATCTTGGCCTGCGTGGACGACACGCCCACACCGCCGAAACGACCGTTGATAAGGAAGCCCAACGTGACACCCTTCCACTCGAAGCTGTTGCGCCAGCCCAAGGTGTAGTCGGGATTGGAATTGCCGGCATAGATGAAGTTGTCCGGGTCAGTGGTCACCTGCTGGTCAATCAGGCCCACGATGATGTGGCCGTGCTCGTCAGTCTTCAGAGTATTCACGTAGATATCGCCCATCGAGCCGCCTTCTTTCAGCACCATGCGATAGCCGTCCGTGCCGCCCATGTTCATCTCGTCCATCTCAACGAATCCGCCGGTGGGCAACTGCTTGCGAGGCAACAGTTCCTTGATGACATTCTTATTGATAGAATAGACAAGGTTCGTGTTCCACTTCACAGGCCCGAGGTCTTGGTCAAAGCCTACGGTCAGTTCGATACCCTTGTTGTCTACGCGACCGGCATTGACATAGTAGGAAGTATAACCGGAACTGGAGGGCAGCGTGGGGCTGAACAACTGGTTGGACGTGATGGACTTGTAGAGCGTCAGGTCGATATTCAGCTTGTTGTTGAACAGGCGGGCATTCAGACCGACTTCGTATGCCTTGGTCGATTCAGGCTTTAGGTCAGGGTCTACCAAGTAAGTCATAGTCTGCGGATAGCCGTTGACGACCGGGTAAGTGGAAATGGGAATGTAACGCATCAGCGCATTACCCACCTTGCTGAACGAGAAGCGCGCCTTCAGGAACGGCAGGATGTCCGACTTGATAGGCAACATCTCCGTCAGGATGGCCGATACGCCCACCGAAGGATAGAAGAAGCCCTTTTTCTCATACTTGGTGCCGCCCATCGTGCTGGGCCAGTCATTGCGCGCGGTCAGGTCAAGGTAAGCCATGCTCTTATAACCCACCTGCGCCGTAGCGAAGATAGCCTGCGTCTGGTCGTGATACCCTTCCTGCGCCACACGGAGGCTTGTCAGGTTCAAGTTGGAATAGGTGAACAGGTTAGCCGTGCTCTGCAAGGGGCCTCCCATGCTGGAGTAAGCATACTGCGTGTCGCGGATGCTGGCGCCTACGGTGGCGCGGAGAGAGAAGTCACCGATATACTTGTCGATGTTCAGCATAGCGTCCGCATAGATTTGGGTAGTAGACAGTTCGTCCTTGTAGTAAGCGCCCATGTCCGAACCGGCAAAGAGGTTGAGCGTAGAGGCATAATACTTCTTGGTGCGCACTTCCTTCGTGCCGTCGTAGCGCACGCGACCCGAGATGTTCATCCAGTCATTGATTTTGAAAGTCAACCCGCCGCCAAACAGATAGCGGTCTTTGTTATTGTTGAACTTGTCGCGCTCGGTAATCCACCACGGATTCTGCATCATCATGCCCTGGTCGCCGTAAGGCCAATACTGTGTCTTGAAGTTGCGCGAAGCGTCGTAACGCTCGAACGTCTTATACTTATTGATATCGTCTCCACGCGGGAAGAGGTAGATGGGCACCAAGGGATTGAAGTATTGACCTTGCGCCAACATATTCTGCTCGTTGACGCGCATATACATAAAGGTGAGATCCAACTCCAGGCGCCCGTCCAAGAAACTGTTCGAGTTACGGAACGTCACATTGTAACGGTCCATGTCGTTGTTGTGGATGATGCCGCGCGCGTTGACAGCCCCTAAAGACAAGTAAGTCTGGCTCGTCTCCGTACCCAACGATATGCTGGCGGAGTTGCTCATGTTGTAACCCGTCTGGAAGAAATCCGCCGGGTCATACGAACTGGGCGTGGACAGTTTTTGCCCCCAACTGTCGAACGAACCGGCCTCCGAGCCATACGTGTTCTGGAAACGCGGCAAGACAAACGGGTTGCTGAATGTCGTGCTGTTGGACAAGGTTATTTCCGGCTTGCCCGTGCGCCCCTTCTTCGTGGTAATCATCACCACGCCGTTGGCAGCCTCGCCGCCATACAAGGCAGCGGCGGCTGCGCCCGTCAGCACGGACATACTCTCGATGTCCTCGGGATTGAAAGCGGCAATGCCGTCGCCGGACTGTCCCATGCCGGTGTACATGTCGCCAGGCTGGGTACTCGACAAACTCGGCACGGGAATACCGTCCACCACATACATGGCATTGTTATTGCTGGCGATGGACTTCGTACCACGCATCACCACGCGTGCTGCGCCGCCTACGCCTGTGGACGCCGTGTTGATGGTGACGCCGGCAATCTTGCCGGCCAACGAGTTCATGAAGTTGGCATCTTTCACTGTAACCAACTCAGCCGGTTTAATTTCCTGCACATTGTAAGTCAAAGCTTTGGTTTCTTTCTTGATACCCAAGGCGGTGACAACAACTTCGCCCAGTTCCGTCAGGTTCTCTTCCATCGTAATATTCAAGGGAGTATCGTCTTTTACAGTCACCTCCAATGTCGTATAACCTGTATAAGAGAATACCAACACGTCACCCGGCTTCACTTTCACGGAAAAGTGGCCGTCCAAATCAGAAATAGCACCGCTTGTCGTATTTTTCACGCGGATGTTCACGCCGATGAGGGGTTCTCCCTTAGCGTCTTTCACAATTCCCTGCACGGGGAAAACAGATTGCGCCACTACATCCTGCCCTGGACGGTCCTCGGAAAGCTCAGTTGCCGCAGCATTGACAGGCAGCCCTGTGCCCAACAGACAGAATGCCATCAACAGGCTGGGAAGCCACGACTTTTTCTGTCTCCAAACTTTTTCATGTTCCGAATTAGAAAATTGAAAGTTTTTCATAATTTTGCAGTTGATCTAAAATTTAAGTGTTCTACATGCCGATCCCTATGTACCCTGCAAGCTCATAGGAAGATCGTTTTAGATTAATCCTAATAGAAGAGGCACATTCCACAGTGTCTCTTCTTTTTTACTTCTTACTTTATTCTATTCTTCATAGGCTAATGATGGTATTAAATTAATAATATGTTCATACATATAAATGATTGTGCAAATATACTGATTATTTCTAAGAAACAAGCAATCCTCTTGTTTTTTTGCACAAAAAAAATTATTTTTGCCCCAGAAACTTAAAGCAATACATCATGGAG
Organism: uncultured Bacteroides sp.; assembly: GCA_949288585.1. Classification (GTDB taxonomy): domain Bacteria; phylum Bacteroidota; class Bacteroidia; order Bacteroidales; family Bacteroidaceae; genus Bacteroides. The sequence continues at coordinate 21,613 of CASEKR010000007.1, forward strand.
ATAAAACAGAACCGTTCAAAACCTCTTCATATACAAGCAGAAGAGATGTTAAGAAGGCTTATTGAAGAGAAAGACTATAAAGAAGGAAAGCTGCTGCCCAGCGAAACAGATATGTCTAAACAATTAAACATATCAAGGAACACCTTACGACAAGCGCTCAACAAGCTAGTCATGGAAGGATTGCTGACCCGAAAGAAAGGCGTCGGCACAAAGGTGGCCAAACGGGGCATAGCCGGCGGCATCAAAAACTGGCTCAGCTTCTCACAAGAAATGAAAATGCTGGGCATCGAAATCCGCAACTTCGAACTGCACCTCTGCTTCAAGAAGGTCACGGGAGAGATTGCAAACTTTTTCGAGATTCCACCCGCGCAGACAAACAACGCCCGTTGCCTGGTCATGGAAAGGGTCAGGGGCAACAAGGAATATCCCTTCGTCTACTTCATCTCTTATTTCAACCCGAAAATCGGAATGACGGGAGACGAAGATTTCAACAAGCCCTTGTACGAGATGTTGGAAACGCAATATGGCATAGTTGTAAAAACAAGCAAAGAGGAAATCTCAGCCAGATTGGCCGGAGAGTTCATTGCAGAAAAACTAGAAATCGGGACTGAAGACCCTATATTAATAAGGAAGCGTTTCGTGTATGACGTCAAGGGTAGACCCATAGAATATAATATAGGATATTACCGTGCGGACAGTTTCACTTATACTATAGAAGCTGAACGCTGAAACGTCCCCTTGACAACCCTTTTCTTAACCCGCCAAAATTGCCGAAGACATGCCACAGAAACACGTAAGTGTTTTAGCGAAAATGCTTACGTGTTTCCGGAGTTTTACTTAAATATTCCAGAAGAATACTTAAGTGTTTTTCTGGATTTATAACTGTAAAAAAACAACGTATTCAAAGACATAATTCTTCAACATTTTTTATCTTCAGAAGAAAACGCCTTTCCCGGACTGTCACAATTTTTCTCAAAGAATCCTGCAGTATTCATAAAAAAATACTTACCTTTGCGGATAGGAAACAAAAACCTGATAAACACTTTTATAGAAGATGAAAAATATATGGAAACCCTTGTTAGGTATCAGTGCCATAGGACTATGCCTGCAGTCGTGCGGCTCGAAACTGCCGTACCAAGACACTTCCCTGTCGGCTGACGAACGCGCAGCCGATTTGGTGAAACGATTGACATTGGAAGAAAAGACATCCCTGATGCAAAACACGTCGCCCGCTATTCCCCGGCTGGGTATCAAAGAGTATGACTGGTGGAACGAAGCCTTGCATGGGGTGGGACGCGCTGGCTTGGCCACAGTCTTCCCGCAATGCATCGGCATGGCCGCCTCGTTCGACGACAGCCTGCTGTTCGACGTGTTTACGGCCGTGAGCGACGAGGCCCGCGCCAAGAGCAATGAGTTTGCCAAGGCGCAAGGCGGGCTGAAACGTTACCAGGGCCTGACCTTCTGGACCCCGAATGTCAACATCTTCCGCGACCCGCGATGGGGACGGGGGCAGGAGACGTATGGCGAAGACCCTTACCTGACAGCACGGATGGGCGTCAGCGTCGTGCGCGGACTGCAAGGACCGGACGAGGCGAAGTATGACAAACTGCACGCATGCGCCAAGCATTTCGCCGTCCACTCCGGCCCGGAATGGAACCGCCACACCTTCAACGCGGAGAACATCGCCCCGCGCGATTTGTGGGAGACCTATCTGCCCGCCTTCAAGGCATTGGTGCAAGAAGCCGGCGTAAAGGAGGTGATGTGTGCCTACAACCGCTACGAAGGCGAGCCTTGCTGCAGCAGCAACCGCCTGCTCCACCAAATTCTGCGGGACGAATGGGGATATGAGGGTATTGTCGTATCGGACTGCTGGGCCATCAACGACCTCTTTACGCCGGGACACCACCATACGGAACCGGACGTGCCGCATGCCACAGCAAAGGCAGTCAGCAGCGGCACCGACCTGGAATGCGGCGAAAGCTATGGTTCGCTGGTGGAAGCTGTGAAACAAGGTTTGATTGACGAAGCGACCATAGACACCTCGCTGCAACGGTTGCTGAAAGCCCGCTTCGAGTTGGGAGAATTTGACGAAGACGTGCCATGGCACCAGATTCCCCTCAGCGTGGTGGACAGCAAAGAACACCGCGACTTGGCCCTGCGCATGGCTCAGGAAAGTATCGTCCTGCTGCAGAACAAGAACAACCTCCTGCCCCTAAAAAAAGAAGGACTGAAAATTGCCCTGATAGGACCGAACGCCAACGACAGCATCATGCAATGGGGCAACTACAACGGATTCCCATCGCATACAACCACCCTGCTGGAAAGCCTGCACAAACTACTGCCCGCCTCGCAACTGGTTTATGAACACGGATGCGACCACACGTCGGCCGTCGCCCTGCAAAGCCTCTTCGGCGATTGCACATCGGAAGACGGACAGAAAGGCTTCAAGGCCTCCTATTGGAAAGCCATGGGAAGTGAAGGCGAGCCCGACGTCGTCACCCAAGTGGCCAATCCTTTCCGTTTCACCACGGCTGGCGCCACGGTCTTCGCCCCCGGCGTGCCCCTTGGCGGATTCTATGCCGAATACGAAACGACCTTCCGGCCCCAGAAGAGTGAAGAAGTAGTCTTTAGCTTCCACACGCAAGGCAGCGCCCAACTGCTGGTGGACGGGAAACAGGTCGCATCGGCAGCCAATATGAAGAGCAACCGCGTTTACGTCTTGCAGGCAAAGAAAGGGGAATCATATGACCTGAAAGTGACCTTTGCAGCCACGGAAGGAGACTGCGCCACCCTGAACTTCGACTTCGGGCGCGAAGTGCCCCTGGATTTGCAGAAATCTGTCGACCGCGTGAAAGACGCTGACGTGATCATCTTCGCCGGAGGCATCTCCCCAGGACTGGAAGGAGAAGAGATGCCGGTGCAGATACCCGGGTTCCGGGGCGGAGACCGCGAAAGCATCGAATTGCCTGCGGTGCAAACCGAACTGCTGGAAGAACTGAAAAAAGCCGGCAAGAAAATTGTCTTCGTCAACTTCTCCGGTTCGGCCATGGGCCTGGCCCGCGAAACAAAGCTATGCGACGCCATCGTACAAGCCTGGTATCCGGGACAAGCCGGGGGAGACGCCATTACGTCCGTGCTCTTCGGCGACTACAACCCGGCCGGACGCCTGCCCGTCACATTCTACAAGGGCACGGAGCAACTGCCCGACTTCCAGGACTATAACATGAAAGGACACACATACCGTTATATGTCCGGACAGCCCCTCTTCCCCTTCGGCCACGGACTGAGCTACACCACCTTCAGCTACGGCCAGGCCAGTCTGTCTGCCGATGAAGTGGAATGCGGCGAGACCTGCACCCTCACCATCCCCGTCACCAACAGCGGCAATCGCGACGGCGAAGAAGTAGTCCAAGTCTACCTGCGCCGCCCAGGCGACCAGGAAGGACCGAGCCACACACTCCGCGCCTTCAGCCGCATCCCGCTGAAGAAGGGCGAAACACGTCAGGTAAGTTTCCAACTGGACGGGGAAAGCTTCGAATGGTTCGACACGGAGACGAACACCATGCGCCCCCTGAAAGGTGAATACGAAATCCTGTACGGCGGCACCTCCGACACCAAGCAACTGAAATCCGTCCGCGTGAAGTTGATCTAAGCCCCCTCCCCTATCCGCAGGTCCATCGGATTACTATCCGCCGGACCTGTGGATTTCCATTTAAGAGTTTTTGATGCTCCCAGGCATCGTTTTCTCCCCGATAATCCCTACATTTGCCTCCCGGAAAAAGACTTGAAACCGTATGGCAGACATCATCAAAATCAACAGCGTAGAACAATACGACCGGCTTTTCGGGCTGGAAACCCTGCACCCACAGGTAAGCGTCATTGACCTCAACCAGGCTACGCGCTTTCCCACGCACTTCACCGTCAACTACGGCGTCTACGCCCTGTTCTTGAAACAGACCATCTGCGGCGACATCCGCTACGGAAAGCAAACATATGATTACCAAGAAGGCACAGTCACCAGTTTCGCGCCCGGGCAAGTGGCCGAAGTGGTCATGAAAGCAAGCGTCCGCCCCTCAGCACGAGGCATCCTGTTCCACCCAGACCTCATCAAAGGCACATCGCTGGGAAGGAACATCAAGCAATACACCTTCTTCTCCTACGCCAGCAACGAAGCCCTGCACCTATCCGAAGAAGAGAAAGATATCTTCCTTGACTGCCTGGAAAAGACCAACCTCGAACTGCAACACCCCATCGACAAGCACAGCAAACGGCTGATATGCCGGAACATCGAACTGCTGCTGGACTACTGCATGAGGTTCTACGAACGGCAGTTCACGACCCGCGCCAACGCCAACAAAGACGTGCTGGCCAAGTTCGAGGGTCTGCTTGACGACTATTTCCACGGAGAGCAGGCGCAACAGGAGGGGCTTCCCACCGTGAGATACTTTGCAGACAAGGTATGCCTGTCACCCAACTACTTCGGCGACCTGATAAAAAAGGAAACGGGAAAGAGCGCGCAGGAATACATCCAGCACAGATTGATTGATTTAGCCAAGGAAATGATATTGGGGACAGACAAGACGGTGAGCCAGATAGCCTATGAATTAGGCTTCCAATATTCGCAGCACTTCAGCCGGATGTTCAAGAAAAACGTGGGTTGCACGCCCAACGAATACCGGAAAGCACAGGCCTGATTCCTCCTCTCTCAACGCAAGCGCAACGAATCCAAGTCGGCGGGCGTACCGTTGAAGACGTTCAGATCCACGTTGCCCTCAATACCGGGCACGATGCCTGCGTCCGTGTGTTGCCAGAAGTCCCAACGGCCGTCGTAACGTACGGAGTCCACGTAGTAATGCGCAATCCAATAGGGATAGGCGTTGAACAGGGAATCGTCCAGATAACGCAGCTTGAATTTATAAGAAGTATAGAGGATGGGCTTCACCCCGTAATGCCCCTCCACGCGATCCAGCCACGTCTTCACGGCCCGCTGCAGTTCCGCTTTGCTCTTGCCCGATGTAGTCTCCACGTCAAGCACGGGAGGCAGGTCGCCCGAATCAAGAGGTACGGTCCGGATGAAGAAGTCGGCTTGGCGCAGGGCGTCAGTGCGGGGAATGAAATAATGGTAGGCACCCCGGATGAAGCCGTGGCGGCGTGCCTCGCCGAAGTTACGGGCAAAGGTTTCGTCGCTGTGATCGCCGCCCTCGGTAGCCTTCATGAAGACGAAACGGAGAGGAAACTCGCCAGCCTGGTGCCGCGCCAGTCGCGCCCAGTCGATGTCGCCTTGGTAGTGGGAGACGTCGATGCCGTGGATATCGTAGCTGCAAGGCAGACAGACGCCGTAGCCCTTCAGGCCGTAGCAAGGCTTCCAGCGATAGGCATAAGGACGGATGAAGAACCAATAAAACCCTATGGAGAAAACCAGAACCAACGCCACAGTCAGCGTGTTGCGCAACCAGGCGGGCATGACCCGCCCTACGGGGGCGTTTTTTTTCTTCCGCGACTTCCGAGGTGAAGAGCGGCGGACAGTTTTTTTCCCACGGGGGGATGGAGCGGTACGAGTAGGCATAAACAGGGCAAAAGAGCAAAAGAAAGGGCGAATTACTCCGCCCTTTCTCTAAACTTCATTATATGAACATTGATACCGACTGCTTACTTCTGGTGTTCCAGTTGCAGCGTCTTCGTCGGTTGGTCGCATACTTCCGTCGGACCGAAGTACTGGATGGGACCGGGATAGAGGTAGGAAGTCTCCTTGGCCCACTGCTCGCGCTGTGCGGCAAAAGCCTGGAAGGGTGCGCCGTCCAGACGAACCAATGCCTTCTGAATAACGGGCTTCATTTCGCCGTGGCGACGCTCCATGTTCATCATCATCGTGATGGGCACACCACCGGCAATCCACTCTTCGGCGGGAGCCGTCAGGTTGCGGATGGAGGACATATAGCCCGTCTTGCCGTTAGCTATCAAAGCGGCAGCGGCAAAACCGAGGGAGTAGCAATAGTCAGCATCGAAATTGGACGGAGCGGCACAACGGCCTTCGTAGCCGAAGAAGTGGTGTTGTGCAGCGAACTTGCCCACATACTTGCCTTCCTTCTTCCACTGAGCCAGCTTGTTGCCCACCATCTCGGACAGCAGCTTCTCCGTCTCGATGAGGGATACCTGCACGTTGCCGTGGGGGTCGCGGTCGAGGGAAAGTTGACGGGCCACGCCTTCGGGCAGGCTGGCATAGATGGCAGCGTTCTCGGGCGTAAGCTTGCTGATGATGTAGTTGCGCTGTTCGGCCTTGTCCACCTGCGCGAACTCCTCAGCGTTGGCGGCGAGGAAGTCGTTCAGCTCGGCGATGAGACGCTTCATGGCGGGAATGAACTCAATCAAGCCCTCGGGAATGAGGACGGTGCCGAAGTTGCTGCCTGCTGCGGCACGGTCGGCCACCACCTGTGCGATGTAGGTCACGATGTCGTCCAGCGACTGGTCCTTGGCTTCCACTTCCTCGGAAACGATGCAGACATTGGGCTGTGTCTGGAGGGCGCACTCCAAGGCGATGTGAGAGGCGGAACGGCCCATCAGCTTGATGAAGTGCCAGTACTTGCGGGCGGAGTTACAGTCGCGTTCGATGTTACCGATAACTTCGGAGTAGGTCTTCACGGCAGTGTCGAAGCCGAAAGAGGTCTCAATCATCTCGTTCTTCAGGTCGCCGTCGATGGTCTTGGGGCAGCCGATGACCTGCACGCCATAGTTCTTAGCGGCATAATACTCTGCCAGGACGCAGGCGTTGGTGTTAGAGTCATCTCCGCCGATGATAACCAGTGCCTTGATGCCCAATTCCTTCAGGATTTCATAACCCTTCTCGAACTGGTCTTCCTTCTCCAGCTTCGTGCGGCCGGAGCCGATGATGTCGAAGCCGCCAGTGTTGCGGTACTCATCAATGATGTCGGCCGTCAGTTCGATGTACTTGTGGTCAACAAGACCGCCGGGACCCATCAGGAAACCGTAGAGCTTGCTCTCGGGATGGATGCGCTTCACGCCGTCGAAGAGGCCAGAGATGACGTTGTGTCCGCCGGGGGCCTGTCCGCCGGAGAGGATGACGCCCACGTTCATGGCCGGGCACTGGGCAGGCGCGTCGGCGGCCTCAAACTTGATGAGGGGCATGCCGTAGGTGTTGGGGAACAGTCGTTTGATTTCTTCCTGGTCAGCCACAGATTGCGTGGCTGCGCCTTCCTGCACTTTCACGTGTCCGCGAAGGGCTTTGGGAAGTTTGGGCTGATAGGCAGCCCGCGCGATTTGCAATGCACTTTTGGTCATTTGTCTTTTATATTAAAGGAGTTGATAAATTTGCTTGTAAATGCGTTGCAAAGGTCGTTTTTTTCCGGAACTTTTGCAAGCGGGACAAGATATTTTTAAACATCGGGAGCAGATTGTGCGCTTGTTCATTCACCGTCCGCCGACCATCCGCCGCCCAAGGCCTTGTAGACATCCACCAGAGCCAGTTGGCGGTCGCGCAAGGCGTCGTTCACGCTGATTTGCGCGTCGAGGTACGTACGCTGCGCATCAAGCAAGTCCATGTAGCCAATGGCGCCGTTGACATACTGCAACTGCGCCAGTTCGAGTGACGAGCGAGACGAGCGTTCCAACTGGAGGCGCGTCTGGTGAATCTCCTTCATCTTGTTGAACGTGGCGATGGCGTTGTAGGCGTCGCGGAAAGCCGTCAGCACCGCCTTCTCGTAAGCATATCCGGCCCGCTCCAGCGCGGCGCGGCGTGCCTTGAGGCGGGCGTGGTTCTTGCCCCAGCCGAAGATGGGCTGCAGTACGGTGGCCTGCAAGAGGTGATAGGGCGACTTAAGCAGGTCGGACAACAGGTCGCTCTCCGCCCCCACCTGCGCGTTCAACGTCAGGCTGGGGAACATGCTGGTCAAGGCTACCCTCGCCTCGGCCGTGGCGGCGATAAGCTCCTGTTCGGCCTGGCGGACGTCGGGACGGCGTTCGAGTAACGTGCTGGGTAAGCCGACGGGCAACGTCACGGGGAAGCCGGCCTCTTGCGGCAACTTCGCGCGGCGGATATGGCGCGGATAGCTGCCCGTCAACAAGGCCAAGTCGTTCTCCTTCTCCGTAATCTGCCGCTCCAAGTCGGGCACCAACGTGGACGTACGTGCCAATTCCACCTGCGCCTGACGGAAAGCCACCTCCGACGTCAGTCCGCCCTCGTAGCGGATGCGGGCCAGGTGCAAACTCTCGCGGCGGGCGTCGACCGTCTGGCGCACGATGCCCAGTTCATTGTCCAGTGCCACCAGTTCGAAATATGTCTGCGCCACCTGCGCCACCAAGCTCATCTGCAGCGCGCGGCGGTTCTCCACCGCCCCGAGAAACTCGGCCACCCCAGCGTCACGCGCCCAACGCAGCTTACCCCACAAGTCGAGTTCCCACTGCACCGTGCCCTTCAGGTCGAACTGGTCGTCCATCCCCGGATCGTCCCCACCATGGTTGTCGCGCTCGCGCTCGGCAAAGACGCGCAACCCGATTTGCGGCAACAGGTTGGCCACATCAATGCGCTTCATCGCCGCCTGTTCCCTCACTGTGGCGTCGGCCATCAGCAAATCCTTGTTATAATCCAGCATCTGACGAATCAATCCCTGCAACAACGTGTCGGGATAAATCTCCTCCCACGCATAGTCGGCAATCGAAGCCGAGTCCTCCACCATGCCGTCCATCGTCAGCGTCGACGGGAGTTCCAGGTCTGGTCGCGTGTAATGCTTGCCCACCTTGCAACCGCCCAACATCAACGCCGCCGCACACAGACACACAGTCGGACGGCACACATATTTTATATAGTCAATCCTATTCATCTTGTTCTCTTTCTCTGAAGTTTGCTTTGTACATTATATATCATTACGAAGAAGAACGGTATGAGCACAATGCCCACCACCACGGCCATAATCATTCCGAAGAACAGCCCCGTGCCGATGGACTGCCGGCTGGCCGCACCCGGGCCGTGGGCAATCACCATCGGCAAGATGCCCAAGATGAAGGCCAAGGACGTCATCAGAATGGGACGGAAGCGCAAGTGCGCCGCATGGAGAGCCGCTTTGAACACATTCTCCCCCCGGTCCGCCTCGTCCTTGGCAAACTCCACAATGAGGATGGCATTCTTGGCCGCCAGACCCATCAGCGTTACCAGCCCAATCTGGAAGTACGTGTCGTTCTCCAATCCGCACGCCGATATGCCAATATATGCCCCCAGCGCCGCCACGGGCAACGACAGCAACACGGCGATAGGTATGCTCCAACTCTCGTACAACGCCGCCAGGAACAGGAACACGAACAAGAACACCAAGGCCAGAATCGTGCCTGTCTGTCCCCCGGCCTGCTTCTCCTGATACGACAAACCGCTCCACTCCACGCCGATGTTGTCCGGCAAGTGCGTGCGAGCCACCCGCTCGATGACCTCCATCGCTTGGCCCGAACTGTAACCCTGCGCCGCCTGGCCCCGGATGACCGCCGTGTTGAACATGTTGAAACGTTTGATGCTGCCCGGCCCTGTCGTGTACTCTGTATTGCCCAACGCCGTCAGCGGAATCATTGCCCCGTCGCTCCCCTTCACAAAGAAGAGGCTGATGTTGTCGCGGTGCTCGCGGTAGGGCGCCTCGGCCTGCAGGTAGACACGGTAGATGCGATTGAACATATTGAAGTCATTCACGTAGACCGACCCGGTATAGGCCTTCATCGTGTTGAACACGTCGGCCATCGGCACGCCCAGCATCTTTACCTTGTCGCGGTCCACGTCGAAATACAACTGCGGAATCTCTGCCTGCAACGCCGACGACAGGTTGCTCAACTCCTCACATTGCGAGGCATACTTCATCAACGTATCCGCAGCCTGCACCAAATTCTCGTACGTCGCATCGCCACGGGCCTCCAACTGCATCTCGAAACCGCCTGACGTACCCAGTCCCGGGATGACGGGCGGCGTAGACAGGTAGAACTTGCATTCGGGATACTCCGTCAGTTCCCGGCTCACGCCCGCCATGATTTCTTCGATGGTCGTATCGTCTCGTTCCTTCCATTCCTTCAGGATAACCGTCAACTGCGCCCTGGCCTGGCTGGTACCCACGCGGGGACTGGTGCCGGTAACGTTCTGCACATACTCCACGGCCGGCTCTTCCATCAGGAAAGCGATAGCACGGTTCGTCACCTCTCGCGTACGCTCCAGCGTAGTTCCCTCGGGCAACTCCAATTCCACCGTGAAGTAACCCTGGTCTTCCGTCGGGAGGAAGCTGGTCGGTATCAGCCTGTACAGAACGAAGATGGCTATCAACACCATGCTGAAGCCCACCCCCACCCGTTTCGGATGCTTGATGACCGACTTGATACCCCGCAGGTACTTGCCGTTGCCGAAATCCAGCCAGCGGTTGATGGCGCGGAACACGCGGTTCTTCGGCTTATTGGGGTCAACCGGCTTCAGGATGAGCGAGCACATCACCGGGCTGAGCGTCAAAGCCACCACTGTGGAGAGCAGCACCGATATGGCAATAGTCACGCTGAACTGCCGATAGAGCTGGCCGGTAATGCCCGACAAGAAGCTGACGGGCACAAACACGGCGGCCAGCACCAACGAAGTGGCAATCAGCGCACCGGTCAGGCCGTCCATCGCTTTCTTGGTCGCTTCGTACGGGCTGAGATGTTCTTCCTCCATAATGCGCTCCACGTTCTCCACCACGACGATAGCGTCGTCCACCACCAGACCGATGGCCAATACCAAGCCGAGCAGAGTCAAGATGTTCAGCGAGAAGCCGAATATCAACATAAAGCCGAAAGTGCCTATCAACGAAATGGGCACAGCCACCAGCGGGATAAGCGTGGCCCGCCAACTCTGCAAGAAGAGGAACACCACGACAATCACCAGGAAGAGCGCCTCGAACAGCGTCTTGTACACCTCGTGTATGGACTCGGAGATGTAGGTCGTCATGTCAAAAGGAATCTCATACTTCATCCCTTCGGGGAAGGTGCGGCTGATTTCCTCCATGGCCTCCTTCACGTTTTCCGCCACTTCCATGGCATTGGCGCCCGGCAACAGGTAGATGCCCAGGATGGCCGCATTGCCCCCGTTGATGCCACTCTCGGTGTTATACGACTGTGCCTCCAACGAGACGCGGGCGACGTCGCGCATCCGTATCATCGAGCCGTCAGCATTGGCACGCAAGACGATTTCCTCGAACTGGGCAGCACTGGACAGTCGGCCTTGCGCCGTGATGGGAATGGTAATATCCAGGCCCGTCACCGGCTGCTGACCCAAGACGCCGGCCGCCGATTCGCGGTTCTGGTCTTTCAAGGCGTTCTGCACATCTTTGACGGTCAAACCGTAGTTGGCCAAGCGAGCGGGGTCGACCCATATCTGCATGGCGTAGTAACGGCTGCCGATGTTGGAGACTCGTCCCACGCCAGGAATACGCCGCAAGAGGTCCAACACATTCAGCGTGGCGAAGTTGCTCAGGTAGATTTCGTCGAACTTGGGGTCGTTCGAAGTCAGACAGATGGTCATCAACTGGCTGGCCGCCTGTTTCTCAATTTCGATGCCGTTCTGCACCACTTCCGCCGGGAGGCGCGACTCAGCCAGCTTGACGCGGTTCTGTATCTCCACGGCAGAGAGGTCCGGGTCGGAAGAGATGTCGAAGGTGATGGTGGCCGAAAAGCCTCCCGAGTTGGAACTGTTGGACTCCATGTAGAGCATACCCGGCGTGCCGTTCAGTTCCTGTTCGATGGGGGTGGCCACGGCCTGCGATACCGTCAGGGCACTGGCACCGGGATAGGAAGCGCTGATTTTCACCACCGGCGGCGTAATCTGGGGATATTGGTCGATGGGAAGCATCGTCAGGCCAATCAAGCCCACGATGACAATCAATATGGATATGACAGCCGAAAAGACCGGTCTGTCTATAAAGAAACTTACTTTCATTCTTGTGTCGTTGAAGGTTGGGGTTCGTCTTCTTCTTTCTTACCGGCCACGCGCATCTTGATGCCCGGCGTCAGTTTGTGGTAGCCTTCGGTCACGATCATTTCACCGGGGATAAGACCGCGTTCTACGACCACATTGTTGCCAAACTCCGGGCCAAGCTCGATGAAGCGGCGTTCGGCAATGGAATCGCGCCGCATGATAAAGACGTAGGCTCCGCCTTTCTCGATAATCAGAGCCTTTTGGGGGACTACGGTGGCATGTTCGCGGACGTCAAGCAGGGCTTTCACTTTCGTGAACTGCCCCGGAAGAAGGACACGGTCAGGATTGGGCATCTCCGCACGCACAGAGAAGGTTCCCGTCTTGGGGTCTACCTGCGGGTCGGCGAAGTCGACGATTCCCTTGTAGGGATATTCGCTGTTGTCGGCCAGCGTGATGGTGACGTAAGGCTGCCAGGAGCGCGTGGAGTCTTTCTGCCCGATAACGACATTGCGCTCGCGGCTCTTCAGGTAGTCAAGGGCGGTCATGCTGTAATCCACCAGCACCGTGTCGCTCTTCACCACCGTGGCCAGGAGCGATTGCCCGCCGGGACCAACCAAGGCGCCCAAGTCCACGTAGCGTTCGCTGATGTAGCCCGACAAGGGGGAGCGCACCATCGTATAGCCCAGTTCCTGTTCCGCTTGGTCCAAGTCCGCCTGGCTCATACCCATGCTGGCCACGGCGGTCTCGTAAGCCGCGATGGCATTGTCCAGGTCCAACTGGCTGGCCGCGTGCTGCTCATACAAGGGGCGGATACGGTTCAGGTCACGTTCGGTTTTCAACACGTTGGCCGAGTCCTTGCGGAGTTGTGCACGGGCTTTGTCGGCCTTGGCGCGATATTGGCGCTGGTCGATAAGGAACAACACCTGATTCTTGCTCACGTAAGTACCTTCTTCAAACTCCATGCTTTCGAGGAATCCCTCCACACGGGCACGGACTTCCACAAATTGCTGGGCGCGGACACGTCCTACGTACTCGCCATAGATTTCCACATCTTCCACGCCCACCGGTTCTACCACCACCAGCGGCGCTTCCGGCTCTACTTTCTTGGGCCATGTCAGGATGAGATACACGAGCAGCAACACCACCAGGCAAGCCACCATGATGACGAGTCTCTTTCTACGCAAATGTAATTCCTTTTTTGTAAAAAACAGCTTCATGTTATGTTTGTTATTACTGATTATACCTTTTCTACTTTGCAAAAGTAATGCCATTTTCCGAGATACGGCCATAACTCACCAGATTTCCAACGCAAAAGGGCTGAAAAAGCCCCTGTCCCACTCCGAGCGTGCCCGGAAGATGTAGAAATGCGCCACAGGTTGGGGAATTTCTCCACACCGCCCCCGACTTTCATTTTGACACTTTGCATTTTCTGTCCGCCGAGAATCGGCTATTTGCAGGCCATCGGCCGGGCGGAAGGAAAAACAGGAAGGAGAACAGGCTATACTTTTATCTTACAAGCGAATACATTAATCCTTACAAATAAAAGAGAACAAAAAAGCGCCCCAAAATCTGTCCCGGACGCCAGAAATGCTTCCTGTCCGGAGGAGAGATGGCTTTGCCGGACTCCAAACATGGCTTTCCTTCGGAGAAAACAAACCTTTAGCCCGCTAAACAGCTGTTCGGGAAGCGGAAAACTACGCATATTTATCCCAAACGAATGGATATTCCACCGGTATATGCGCATAGATATGCAAAGGAGGCGCGAAGGGCGCGCTATTTCCCGCATTTTCAAAAAGCGGAGAGTCAGCAAATCCCGCATTCCGCAAACTTTCTGCTCAAACATATAGCCACATCCTTAGCGAAACGTCAAACCAACAATTCCACAGGACAGAAGAAATTCGCACAAAGGGACAAAAAAAATTACAGTTTGGAGAAGCAGGCAACGGAAATAGCAGTATCTTTACGGAGACAAACTTGATTTATTCACTTCAAAAGTAAAGATTTATGGCAAATAGAAAAGACCTGAAGAAAGCAATCAATTATATTGCTGGCGAATTGTTTACCGAATGCGTCATCATCAGCTTGAGCCTGCCGGAGGAAGGAAAACAGAAAGCGGACAAGATCATGACGGACATCCTGGAAATGCAAAACGAATTCATCAGCCGCATCAGCCACACAGAACCCGGCAACGTAAAAGGTTTCTACAAGAAGTTGCACGAAGACTTCAAGACCCGGGTAGACGAAATCATCCAAGCCATCGGCCAACTGAAATAAAACGCCGACATGAAGCAAGGCTTGTATCGATTCATATACCATCGCCTGCTGGGCTGGAAGGCCCGATGGGAGGCGCCGGAGTATGACAAATGCGTCATTGTCGGCGCCCCCCATACTTCCAATTGGGACTTACTGTACGGCAAACTGTTCTACGGAACCTTGAACCGCAAAGTCCATTTCCTGATGAAAAAAGAGTGGTTCTTCTTCCCCCTCGGTCCCTTGTTCAAGTTCATGGGAGGCATCCCCGTGGACCGCTCGCGGAACACTTCGCTCACCGACCAACTGGCCGCCCGCTTTGCCCGAAGCCGCACACTCCACCTGGCCATCACCCCCGAAGGAACCCGCAAGGCGAACCCTGACTGGAAGAAAGGATTCTACTACATCGCGCTCAAAGCCCAAGTGCCCATCCTGCTGATAGGCATCGATTACCCCACCAAAACCATTGCCTGCACGCAAAGCGTCTTCCCCAGCGGCAATTACGACGAAGACATACAGAAAATCAAACAATATTTCATGCACTTCAGAGGGAAGAAGCCCCAAAACTTCGCTATATGAACCCCTTACGCATCAGCCTGCTGCAAACCGACATCGCTTGGGAAGACAAGCCCAAGAACCTGAGTCGGCTCCGCGAAATGCTCAAGACATTGCGCGGGCAGACAGACCTTGCCATCCTGCCGGAGACTTTCTCCACAGGCTTCAGCATGAATCCCGCCCCGCTGGCCGAACCCACCGACGGGGAAACCATCAGCACCCTGCGGCAATGGGCTACGGAATACGGCATGGCCTTGGCCGGAAGCTACATAGCTTGCGACACCTCCGCCCGCCGCTACAACCGGGCTTTCTTCCTGACGCCCGAAGGAGAAGCCCATTACTACGACAAACGCCACCTTTTCCGGATGGGCCACGAAAACGAATGCTACACGCCCGGAACCGAAAGGCCCGTCATCAACTTCCACGGATGGAACATCCTGTTCCTCATCTGCTACGACCTGCGCTTCCCCGCCTGGAGCCGTAACCGGCAGAACGAATACGACCTGCTGGTCTACGTGGCCAACTGGCCCGCCGCGCGGCGGAAAGTGTGGGATACCCTGCTGCAAGCCCGCGCGCTGGAGAACATTTCCTACGTCTGCGGCGTTAACCGTATAGGAAAAGACTTCCACGGAGTCGTCCACGACGGGGGAACAGCCGCCTATTCATACAAAGGCACATGCCTGGCTTCTGTGCCAAACAATGCCGAAGGAACCGCTACGGTAACCTTGGATGGCAACGCCTTGCAAGAGTTCCGCCAGAAATTCCCCGTTTGGAAAGACGCGGACAGTTTTTCCCTGAACTATTGAACATAAATCCTCAAACATGTTGTCGTCATGAAACAAGAAACAGCCCTCAAAGTATTCTTTGGCCTGCTGGCCATCCTGCTCTTGCAAGCCTGCACCCAACGCAAAGACATCACTCCTTCCGGCGAGTTCTCTCCTTACATCAAGGCTTATACAGGCGGAGTCATTTCCACCCAAAGTACCATCCGTATCGAACTGGCACAAGACCAGCCCGTAGTAGACCTGAATGACCTGGAAGACAATCCTTTCAGCTTCTCCCCCTCTCTGGACGGGAAAGCCCATTGGATTGACAACCACACCCTTGAGTTCGTGCCCGACGACGGCCTCCAGCCAGGCACCCTCTACAACGCCACCTTCCGACTGGGCGACTTCGTGAAGGTGACAAAAGACTTGGAAGTATTCGAGTTCTCATTCCGCGTGCGGGCGGACAACTTCACCATCCGGACAAGCTTCCCGTCGGCAGACACCTCCTGTCTTTCAATAGAAGGAGAAATAACCTTCAGCAACGCCATCCAGCCAGACAAGGTAAAAGAAATGTTCTCTGTCAGCGGCGCCCCAAGACAAGACATCCGCATCATCCCCACCGACAACGCCTTACGTTACACCTTCGCCTTAGACAGTCTCCCTCGCAAAGAAAATGACTACCAGGTGACAATCCAAGCCAACGGAAGACCGGCCGGCATCGACCAGAAACAAGACATCGACATTACGGTTCCTGCCAAGGGTACATTCCGGCTCCTCGCGGCCCAACGCATCGAACAACCGGAAAACGGACTGGAAATCGCGTTTTCTTCTCCATTGGACATCCGCCAAGACCTGAAAGGCCTGATAGAAATAAAAGAAGTGCCGTCGGCCGTTTTCCAAATAAAAGGAAACAAAGTATATGCCTATTTCGACGAAAGCGCCTCCGGCACGTCCCATGGGAAACTCACCCTGAACCTGCACGAAGGCTTGAAAGACACGCAAGGCAATGCCTTGGACGCTTCGCAAACACTCTCCTTCGGCGAACTAAATATCAAGCCACAAGTAGAACTGCTGGCCGAAGCGGCCATCTTGCCCGATTCGAAGAACCTGTTAGTACCCTTCCGGGCCGTCAACCTCTATGCCGTAGACCTCAGCGTGGTGCGCATCTTCGAAGACAACATTCCCACCTTCTTGCAGGCCAACACACTGGAGTCTTCCAACGAATTGCGGCGAGCCGGACGCCTGGTTTACAAAAAGACCCTTTACCTGGACCAAGACGGTTCGAAAGACGTCCACCAATGGAACAACTACTCCGTCGACCTGAGCGGATTAATCAAACAAGAACCTGGAGCCATCTACCGCATCTACCTGTCCTTCCGGCAGGAATATTCCGCCTATCCGTGCGGAGGGCAGACACCACGCCCTTCCTTTGACATGACCAGCCTGGCAGACAACGAAATGGACGAAGCTGAAGAAGCAGAATGGGACATCCCGCAAAGCTATTTCTACTACAACGGTGGAATGGAATACGATTGGAACCTTTACGACTGGAAGGAACAAGGAAATCCCTGCCATCCCTCCTACTACATGAACAGCAGCCTGGTGGCCAGTTGCAATGTATTCGCCTCCAACCTCGGACTGCTTGTCAAAGGAAACTCAATGAACAAGCTATGGATAACTGTTAACAACATGCTCACCACCCAGCCCGTGGAAGAAGCGGACATTACGGTATATAACTTCCAACTGCAAGTCATCGGAACAAGCCGAAGCGACAAAAAAGGATTTGCCGAAATCACCCCGAAAGGCGTTCCCTTCCTGGTCAAAGCCACCAAAGGCAAAGAAACAGCCTATCTGCGCGTAGTAGCCGGCGAGAATCAATCTACCAGCCGCTTCGACACTGGGGGCAAACAAGTAGAAAAAGGGCTTAAAGGTTTTGTTTTCGGAGAAAGAGGGGTGTGGCGTCCCGGAGACACCTTGCACATATCCTTTATATTAGAAGACAAAGCCAAACGTATCCCTGACACGCATCCCGTGGCCTTGGAGATATACAACCCGCGTGGCCAATTCCATAGCAAACTGATTTCCACCAAAAGCCTCAACGGTTTCTATACATTTGCCGTCCCCACCCATGCCGATGACCCGACCGGCTTGTGGCATGCCTATGTCAAGGTGGGAGGAAGTACTTTCCACAAAAGCCTGCGTATTGAGACGGTCAAACCCAACCGGCTCAAAGTGGAAGTCAAAGTGCCTCAGAAGATTCTTCAAAGCGCTTCCAAGCAAACGCAAGTGACCCTCACCTCAGCTTGGCTGACAGGAGCTACGGCCGCACACCTGAAAGCGAAAATGGAAATGTCCCTTTCAAAGGTAAATACCCAATTCGCCCCATACAAGCAATACATCTTCAACAACCCTGCCACTGAGTTCAGCACACAAAAGAGTGAGGTGTTCGACGGACAGCTGGATGCAACCGGGAAAACGTCCTTTGCCCTGAAGCTGCCTGACGCGTCAACAGCCCCGGGCATGCTGAACGCCACCCTCACCACACGTGTCTACGAACCCGGAGGAGACGCCAGCATCCATACGCAAACCTTGCCCTTCTCTCCTTTCTCTACTTATGTAGGCATCAACCTGAACCAACCGGAAGGCCAGTGTATTGAGACGGACAAGGAACACCGCTTCGACATCGTGACACTGACGCCGGAAGGCAAGCCCGTCGACCGTGATGACATAGAATACAAGATATACAAAATCGACTGGAGTTGGTGGTGGGAAAACCGACAAGAATCTTTCGGCACCTACGTGAACAACAGTTCCATCACTCCCGTAGCCAGCGGGAACCTACAAACTCGCGGAGGCAAAGCAAGTTTTACGTTCCGCATCAATTATCCCGAATGGGGCCGCTATTTAGTCTACGTGAAAGACAAAGATAGCGGACACGCCACGGGCGGGACTATCTATATAGACTGGCCGGAATGGCGCGGACGTTCTGTCAAGGCTGACCCCAGCAACCTGAAAATGCTGACTTTCTCCCTGGACAAAGACAGCTACAAGCCGGGAGACAAAGCTACCGCATTTATCCCTGCCGCTGCCGGAGGACGGGCTTTGGTAGCCATTGAAAACGGTTCTACCGTGCTGAAACGGGAATGGATTGTGATAAACGACGAAGAAGATACCCGGTACACGTTCGACATTACACCGGATATGGCTCCCAATGTCTATCTGCACATCACGCTCCTTCAGCCCCATGCACAAACTGTGAACGACCTTCCCATCCGCATGTATGGCGTCGCACCGGTAATGGTGACTGACCCGTCCACCGTGTTACGCCCGCAGATAGAAATGCCGGCCGCCTTGCGCCCCGAAACCGATTTCCGCATCACCGTAAGCGAAAAGGACGGACGTGCCATGACGTACACTTTGGCCATCGTAGACGAAGGACTGCTGGACCTGACCAACTTCAAGACACCTGACCCGTGGACAGAATTTTATGCCCGGGAAGCGTTGGGCATCTCCACGTGGGACATCTACGACCATGTACTAGGCGCTTATGCCGGGCAGTACGCAGCCATCTTCGCCACAGGGGGCGACGAGATGCTGAAGCCGGCCGATGCCAAAGCCAACCGTTTCAAGCCTGTGGTAAAGTTCATCGGGCCTTTCCATATTAATAAAGGTGCAAAAGGAACACATACGCTGCGTTTGCCCCAATACGTCGGTTCGGTGCGCGTAATGGTAATAGCCGAAGAAGAAGGCGCTTACGGGCAAGCCGAGAAAACCATCCCCGTCCGCACGCCCTTGATGCTGCTTCCCAGTTTGCCACGGATACTTTCCACGGGCGAAGAAATCAGCGTACCCGTCAATGTTTTCGCCATGGAGCAGGGAGTAAAAGACGTAACCCTCTCACTTCAGACAGAAGGAGCGGGCATCAGCCTCAACGGGAGCAAGCAACAAATCCTCCACTTCAACCAGCCGGGCGACCAGTTGGCTTATTTCACCCTCAAAACCGGTAAGCAAACCGGCAAAGCGACGATTCATTTCACAGCCGTGGGAGGAGGGCAGAAAGCCCAGGAAAGCATCGAGATAGACGTACGCAACCCGAATCCCCCTGTCACCCTGCAAGAGATTCGCTGGATAGCCCCGGGCCAAGAGGCCGAACTAAGCTACCATCCCCAAGGAGAAGATGCGGCCGTCCGCCTCGAGACTTCGCGTATCCCGTTGCCAGATCTGACCAGGCGGCTCGACTTCCTCTACCATTATACCCACCTATGCACGGAACAGATTACCTCGAAGGCCTTGCCATTGCTATTCGTCAACCTGTTCACAGACATGGACCAGGAAGAGACGGCCCGCCTCCAAACAAACATTCAAGAAGGCATCCGGCAACTCTATGCACGCCAATTGCCCAATGGGGGCTTCGCCTACTGGCCGGGAAATGCCATAGCCGACGAATGGGTGACTTCCTATGCCGGCATGTTCTTGGCTCTTGCCGCAGAGAAAGGATATGCCGTCAATCCCAGCACGCTGGAGAAATGGAAACGCTTCCAACGTTCCGCCGCACAGAACTGGCGGTATGCAGACTACGCTTCCCCCAGCCAAAAGGCGGCCGCTTGCCTGCAACAAGCCTTCCGGCTCTACACATTGGCTTTGGCCGGGACGGCCGAACAAGGGGCTATGAACCGCCTGAAGGAACAAGGAAACCTACCTGTACAGGCCCGTTGGGCACTGGCTGCCGCCTATGCCCTGGCTGGGAAAGAAGAGGCGGCCGGAGAATTGGTCTTCAACCTCCCGTCTGCTACCCCTTCGGACTTGTCAGGAGGCATCATCTACGGTTCCCCCTTGCGCGATGAAGCCTTCGTGCTGGAAACGCTCGTACTGATGCACCGCAACGAGCAAGCCTTGGAGCAAGCCCGCCGCGTATCAGAAGCCTTGGAACATGAGACTTCTTTCAGCACCCAGTCCACGGCATTTGCCCTGATGGCCATGGGCAGGCTGGCCGGACAAGTATCCGGCTCCTTGCATTACACCTGGACGCTGGACGGGAAAGCCCAGCCCGAGGTCAAATCCGCCAAGGCCATGCATGTGCATTCCCTGCCGGTTACCGATGAAGGAACCGTCCGTATCAAGAACCAAGGCGACGGGGCTTTAGGCATCAACCTGGTGACCCGCCTGCAACCCATCGAAGACAACCAGCCGGCACAAGCCAACGGCCTGCGCATAGGAGTAGTTTATACCGGCCTGGACGGCAAAGCCCTGTCTGCCTCCAACCTCCGGCAAGGAACTGACTTTACCGCCATTGTCACCGTGGAGAATACCAGCACGGCAGACTTAGCGCACTTGGCATTGACGCACATTTTGCCTTCCGGCTGGGAAATCTTCAACGAACGCCTGGCCGGCACACAAACCGGAAATGACTTTACCTACCAGGATTTGCGCGACGACCGCATCCTGACTTACTTCGACCTGAAGAAAGGCGAACGCAAGCAGTTTGCCGTCCGCCTGCAAGCCACGTATGCAGGACGGTTCGTCTTGCCCGCCGTGCAATGCGAAGCCATGTATGACACCCACATACAGGCCCGGACCCGCGCCGAAAAGGCCGTAGTAAGCTTGCCGTGAAAAGACATCCCGCGAACAAAGTGTTTCAAAAGCGTTCCATCGGAATGAAACACTTTGTTTCACGGTGATGAAACTCTTAGTTTCAGCCAGGGAAACTCTTAGTTTCAGCCAGGGAAACTCTTAGTTTCAGCCGGGGAAACTCTTAGTTCCAAGGCACGAAACACGCAGAAAGGCAATTATAAATCCCAAAGACATGCACGTGACAAACTTCTATTCCTCCATCCAGCGGTACATAGCCCAGCTTTCCGTCCTAACGAAAGCCGGGCTGGCGTGCCTTCTCCTACTGCTGATAGCCTATGCGTGTTGCCTGCCCCGCACGTTGTTCCACGTACCCTATGCCACCGTGGTAACCGACCGCCACGGAGAATTGCTGGGAGCGCGCATTGCCACGGACGGGCAATGGCGTTTCCCTCCCTGCGACACCGTTCCAGAGAAATTTGCCCGCTGCCTCGTGGCCTTCGAAGACCAGTATTTCTACTACCATCCGGGCGTCAATCCCTTGGCCATCGCAAGGGCCGCGTGGCAGAACCTGCGCAACGGCCAGATAGTCAGCGGAGGCAGCACGCTCACCATGCAGACCATCCGCCTGTCCCGCAACCGCCCTCGCACGGTTGGCGAGAAGTTCCTGGAAATCATCCTGGCCACCCGTCTGGAATTGCGTTGCTCCAAATCCGAGATATTGACCCTCTACGCCTCACACGCGCCTTTCGGCGGGAATGTCGTAGGGCTGGATGCGGCCGCATGGAGGTATTTCTCACATCCGGCCTCCGAACTGTCGTGGGCGGAAGCAGCCACCTTGGCTGTCCTGCCCAACGCACCGGCCTCCATCTATCCCGGCAAAGGACGGGAAGCACTGCGCCGCAAACGCAACCGCGTGCTGCGCCGCCTCCTCCGGCAAGGAGACATCGACACGACCTCTTACCAACTTGCTTTGGACGAACCTTTGCCCGGAGCGCCGCGCCTCCTGCCCTCCATTGCGCCGCACCTGGTAGACCGTTTTTACCAAGAATCCCCCGGCCGGCGCAGGGTTTCCACCCTCGACAAAGACTTGCAACAGCAAATCGAACTCCTGGCCGAACGCCGGAGCCGCGACTTCCAGCAAAGCCACATCCGCAACCTGGCCATCCTGGTCGTCGACCTCCGAACTAACCAGACCGTGGCCTATTGCGGCAACACCGGCTTCGGCGGCAATGTGAGCGGCAACCAGGTAGACATCATCACCTCCCCCCGCAGTACGGGAAGCATACTGAAGCCATTCCTATACTATGCCGCCCTCGAAGAAGGCCTGATACTCCCCCACGCGCTACTTCCTGACGTGCCCATCAACATCAACGGTTTTGCCCCACAGAATTTCAGCCACCAGTTTGAAGGAGCCGTGCCCGCCGACGAAGCCTTGGCGCGCTCACTCAACATTCCTGCCGTCAACCTCTTGCAACGCTATGGCGTCCCCAAGTTCTACGACCTGCTCCGCGAATCTGGCATCAGTACACTGGACCGCCCGGCTTCACACTACGGCCTCTCCCTCATCCTCGGCGGAGCCGAAGCCACGCTTTGGGACGTCACTTCTATCTACGCAAAGATGGGGCGCAGCCTATTGCGTCTTCCCCAAACATCATGCACATTGGATGGGGACGAAAAAACTTCCCCAACAACCGCTTCCTTCCATCCCGGCGGTGTCTGGCAAATCTTCAATGCCCTGACCGAAGTAAACCGCCCGGAAGAAATCGACTGGAAATCCATCCCTTCCATGCGCCCCGTGGCGTGGAAAACCGGCACCAGCTATGGCTTTCGCGACGCCTGGGCCGTCGGGGTTACCCCCTATTATGCCGTAGGCGTCTGGGCAGGAAACGCCACAGGCGAAGGAGTCCCCGGCCTGACCGGTGCCCGCACAGCCGGGCCGGTATTGTTCGACGTCCTCAGCTTGTTGCCGTCCAGCACCCAGTGGTTCGAACCTCCCCAAGGAGCATTCATAGATGCAGAGGTATGCCGGAAGTCCGGCCACCTGAAAAACCGTTTTTGCGACGAGGTAGACACCGCACTTATCCTGCCCGCAGGCCGCCGGACAGAAGTCTGCCCTTACCATCATTCGGTCATTCTCACCGCTGACGAACGCTACCGCACCTACCAGGGCCAGACCAGCACAGAAGCCATCGTCCGCCAGTCATGGTTCACCCTTCCGCCCGTCTGGGAATGGTACTACAAACAACATCATCCGGAATACCGGCCTCTTCCCCCTTTTAAACCCGGTTACAACGGGAACGGAATCCAAGCTTTGCAATTTATTTATCCTACCATGAATGCCCGCATCACCCTTCCCCGGCAACTGAATGGGACTCCCGGCTTCATCACAGCAGAACTGGCGCACAGCCACCCGCAAGCCACCGTCTTCTGGCATCTGGATAACCACTACCTGGCCGCCACGCAAGACTTCCACCGGATTCCCCTGCAACCGTCTCCCGGCAAACATTCGCTGACTGCCGTAGATGGGGAAGGAAACAGCGTCTCCGTCACATTCTACGTTGAATAAAAACACGAAAACCTCTTTTTTTGATGTTTTTAAGAAAAATATCTGCCATTGAGCAAGCTGCTTGTGAAAAAAGTTTGTACATTTGTGACATAGGAACAAAAATCCTTAATTATATATCATATTAATACCTTTTTCGTTATGAAAACCAACTTAAGTTCTCAAATCACACTTAACCGTGTATCCACGCGGTATTACCGTCCCGAGAACGCATTTGAACGTTCAGTACTCACCCGCTTGGAAAAAATCCCCACAGACATTTACGAAACTGCGGAAGAAGGAGCCAACTACATTGCCCTTGAAATAGCGCAACTCATCCGCGAAAAACAAAAAGCCGGACGCTTCTGCGTGCTGGCATTGGCCGGCGGCAACTCACCCCGTAACGTATATGCCGCATTGGTGCGCATGCACAAAGAAGAAGGATTGAGCTTCCGCAATGTAATCATATTCAATTTATACGAATATTACCCCTTGACCCCGGAGGCAGTGACGAGCAACCTGAATGCCCTGAAAGAAATGCTGCTGGACCATGTCGACATCGACAAACAGAACATTTTCAGCCCGGACAGCACCATCGCCAAGGATGCCATCTTCGAATATTGCCGCCTGTATGAACAACGCATCGAAAGTTTCGGTGGACTTGATTTTGCCTTGGTTGGAATCGGCCGCGTAGGCAACATCGGATTCAACGAGCCCGGCTCACGCCTGAACTCAACAACCCGGTTAATTCTGATGGACAACGATTCACGCAACGAGGCTGCCAAAATCTTCGGTACGCTGGATAACACCCCGGTGAGTGCCATCACGATGGGCGTATCCACCATCTTGTCCGCCCGCAAAGTCTATCTGATAGCATGGGGTGAAGAAAAAGCCGCCAAAATCAAGGAATGCGTGGAAGGCCCGGTAACAGACACGATTCCCGCTTCCTACCTGCAAACCCATAACAACACGCACGTCGTCATCGACCTCTCTGCCGCCTCCAACCTCACACGTATCCAACGCCCGTGGCTCGTGACGTCTTGCGAATGGAATGACAAACTCATCCGCAGCGCCATCGTATGGTTGTGCCAACTGACAGGGAAACCCATCCTGAAACTGACCAACAAAGACTACAATGAAAACGGTTTGAGCGAACTCCTAGCGCTTTACGGTTCTGCCTATAACGTAAATATCAAAATATTCAACGACCTGCAACACACCATTACTGGATGGCCTGGTGGCAAACCGAACGCAGACGACACATATCGCCCCGAACGCGCGAAACCATATCCCAAACGCATCATAGTCTTCTCGCCGCATCCTGACGACGACGTCATCTCCATGGGAGGCACCATCCGCCGCCTGGTTGAGCAGAAGCACGACGTGCACATCGCTTATGAAACCTCGGGCAACATCGCCGTAGGTGACGAAGAAGTAGTCCGCTTCCTCCACTTCATCAATGGCTTCAACCAACTGTTCAACAACAGCGAGGACCAGACCATCAACCAGAAATATGCCGAAATCCGCAAATACCTGCGCGAAAAGAAAGACGGCGACATGGATACCCGCGACATCCTGACCATCAAAGGCCTCATCCGCCGTGGAGAAGCCCGGACAGCCTGTACCTACAACAACATCCCGCTGGACCACTGCCACTTCTTGGATCTGCCTTTCTACGAGACCGGTAAAATCCAGAAAAGCCCCTTGGGCGAAGCCGACGTGGAAATCATACGCAACCTGCTGCGTGAAGTTCAGCCCCACCAGATTTTTGTAGCCGGCGACTTGGCCGATCCCCATGGCACGCACAGGGTTTGCACGGACGCCGTGTTGGCCGCCATCGACCTGGAGAAAGAAGAAGGCGCCGAATGGTTGAAAGACTGCCGCATCTGGATGTACCGTGGAGCATGGGCCGAATGGGAAATCGAGAACATTGAAATGGCCGTGCCCATCAGCCCGGAAGAACTTCGTGCCAAGCGCAACGCCATCCTGAAGCATCAAAGCCAAATGGAGAGCGCGCCTTTCTTGGGCAACGACGAACGCCTGTTCTGGCAACGCAGCGAAGACCGCAACCGGGCTACCGCCGTCTTGTACGACAGCCTCGGACTGGCTTCTTACGAAGCCATGGAAGCTTTCGTGGAGTATGTTCCCCTGTAACATGAACTGACAGATCTATTAACACAAGGGGAGGAACTTTGGAAAACCCAAGTTCCTCCCTTTGTTATTGCACTAAAATCTCTACTGACAAAAGAGCCTTGCACTGCTCAACGCGTGAATTGCAGCACCATTTTATCACCATCGTATATTTCACGGAAACCAATTCCCTGCTCTACCAGAAACTCTTTGAGGTCATTGAATGCCCCTGCGTCATCCACCACAATGCCCAGTTCTTCCCCCTTCCGCGCCTCGCAAAAGGCCAGAATGGCAGGAATCAACGGGCTATATGGCAAGTGGCTGGTCGTATCCACCGTTTTCATATTCATTCCTCCTCCGGCTCTTCGTCATCCTCCTGCGCCAGCCAATCCAGGTAGAGCCGGATGAGTTGTTGCAGGCCAAAGGCTTTCATATTCTTATGATAGACCACATCTATGCACAAATCCAGCAAATCCTTCGTGTCTTCTTCTCTCGAAGCAATCAGGGAACGGATGTTCAGCTTCAACTTATCCAGCACCGTTTCATCCACAATGCCGTTGCTGTCAATCAAATGGCGGAACAACCCGTATTTCTCGATGGTCTGCAGATTCGTTTCCGATACCGTGATGCGGCGTGTGCCGCTCAAGTTTGCCTGTATAGTATATGTATCCATTGAAGTATATAAAAATAAAGTTCCACTTCTATTTGGGCAAAGATAAGCCTTTTTCCGGGAGTTTCATTGAATCGTGTGTTAATCTGTGTAATCGCTGCTAAAAATCCTGCGTCCACGTCCCGCGAGGGCCAAAGAAAAATGCCTACATCGGAAAATGAAAACTGGAGAAATACTTTACAGGCTCGGGATGACGGTAAACAATGTGTACAAAAGATGAGATTTTAGAGGACGGACACCCCCATTTGAATGGTTATCCCACAAAAAATCCGTAAGTTTGCGGCATGAAACAGTACAGACTTACCGATTGGTTGCCCACGACCAAGAAAGAAATGGAATTGCGCGGATGGGACGAGGTGGATGTCATCCTCTTCAGCGGCGATGCTTATGTAGACCATCCGTCTTTTGGAGCGGCCGTCATCGGCCGCATCCTGGAAGCCGAAAACCTGCGGGTCGCCATCGTGCCCCAACCGAACTGGCGGGACGACTTGCGCGATTTCAAGAAGATGGGACGCCCCCGGCTGTTCTTTG
The DNA here is from genome assembly GCA_949288585.1 of uncultured Bacteroides sp. Classification (GTDB taxonomy): domain Bacteria; phylum Bacteroidota; class Bacteroidia; order Bacteroidales; family Bacteroidaceae; genus Bacteroides. The sequence goes on from CASEKR010000007.1 coordinate 48,549, forward strand.
GCATTACGGCCGGCTGCATGGACTCGATGGTCAACCGCTATACGGCCAACAAACGATTGCGCAGCAACGATGCCTATACGCCCGACGCCCGGCCTGACATGCGGCCGGAATATCCAACCATCGTCTATACGCAAATATTGAAACGCCTCTTCCCCGACGTGCCGGTCGTAGTGGGAGGTATCGAAGCCAGTATGCGCCGCCTGACCCACTACGACTATTGGCAAGACAGCCTGCGGCCCAGCATCCTGGTTGACAGTGGCGCGGACATCCTGGTGTATGGCATGGGGGAGAAACCCATCATTGAACTGGCCCGGAGAATCGTCCCCGGCACTCCCACATCCGGGCTTCTGCCGCTGGTGAAAGACGTTCCCCAGATAGCCTACCTGGCCCGCCAGATGCGGCCGCTTCAAGGAGACCTGGTGCTACATCCGCACGAAGAATGCCTGCAAGACAAGAAGAAACAAGCGGAAAATTTCCGCCACATCGAAGAAGAGAGCAACAAACTTACGGCTTGCCGCATCCTGCAACAAACAGGCGGGCAAACTGTCGTCATCAACCCACCCTATCCGCCCATGACGGAACAAGAACTCGACCACTCGTATGACCTGCCCTATACACGACTGCCCCATCCTAAATACAAAGGCAAGCGCATCCCGGCCTATGACATGATTAAGTTCTCCGTCAACATCCACCGGGGATGCTTCGGCGGGTGCGCCTTCTGCACCATCTCCGCCCACCAGGGCAAATTCATCGCCAGCCGGTCCAAAGAAAGCATCCTGCGCGAAGTAAAAGCCATCATGGAACTTCCCGACTTCAAAGGATACCTGACCGATCTCGGAGGACCCAGTGCAAACATGTACCGCATGAAAGGGAACAATGCGGAATTGTGCAAGCGTTGCAAACGCCCTTCCTGCATCCATCCCGTTATATGCCCCAACCTGAACACCGATCATCGCCCGCTATTGGACATCTACCGCGCGGTAGACGCATTGCCTGGCATCAAAAAATCGTTCATAGGCAGCGGCGTGCGATACGACCTGCTGCTCCACCACAGCAAAGACCCGTACATCAACGAAGCCGCCCGCGAATATACCCGGCAACTCATCCTCCACCACGTCAGCGGCCGACTGAAAGTAGCACCGGAACACACGGCCGACCGTGTACTCCGTATCATGCGCAAGCCTTCATTCAGCCTGTTCAAGTCCTTCAAGGAGATATTCGACCGCATCAACCACGAAGCCGGGCTACGCCAGCAACTTATCCCCTACTTCATATCCAGCCACCCGGGCTGCCACGAAGAAGACATGGCCGAACTGGCCGCCATCACCAAGCAACTGGATTTCCACTTGGAGCAGGTGCAGGATTTCACCCCGACACCCATGACCGTATCTACGGAAATCTGGTACACGGGCTTGCACCCCTACACGCTGGAGCCTGTGTTCAGCGCCAAGACCCAGCGCGAGAAGCTGGCGCAACGACAGTTCTTCTTCTGGTACAAACAAGAAGAACGGCGCAACATCGTCAATGAATTGCGCCGCCTGGGCCGTCCCGACCTGATAGACAAACTATATGGCGGAAAAGGGAAACGCTAACCCAAGGGAATACATGGCAAGGGTTACAATTTCACTTTAGCTATCAGCTTGCGGATTCTCCCTTGTCCGATGAGAGGTGCGTGCATATCTTCCGGATAGGCCACCATAAACTGCCCAGGCTTCAAGTCGACATACAGTTCGGCTTCCTCGGCATAAAACGCACAATCGGCAGAGGCATCATAAGCTTTTGCCTCATTCCCGGCATCTTCCAACGCTTTCCAACCGATGCGCTCTTTGCCTTCCAGGAGGATATGCACGTCAATATACTTCCGGTGCACCTCCAAGAGTTGGCAGGCGGCATCCACACCCTCGGTCTCCGTGTTGTTCACATACAAGTTGTCCCCGTCGATTACCACACGGCCCAGTTCTGCATGGAGCAAATCATGGGACTTCACATAATCGAACAAAGGCTTGAATAACGGATGGAGCGACTCCACCCGCTGGCTATTCTGCAAATTAGAAACTATCATAAACTTACAAACTCAAAAACTCACAATCACACTTCCAACACATGGCTTCTGGCCAACATGCAAGCCCCCGTCACGCCCGCTTTCCCTTTCAACTTAGACAAGACAATCATCGAATCTTTGCTGACCAAGTTGAGCGAATATTTCCGCACCGAAATCTTGATGGGCTGCAAGATGTATTCATCCGTCTGAGCCAACGCTCCGCCCACAATCACTAGTTCGGGATTGAACAAGTTAATCAGCCCCGCGATGTGCTTTCCCAACTTAAGTCCGATGTCTTCCAAAATGTCGATGCAAAGCAAGTCCTCTTTATTGGCCGCCCCGATAATCTCATCCAGCGTCAGGGGCTTTTTGTCGTTCAGCACCCGCTCGGAGAGGATGGAGCGTTCGCCCCCGCGAATACGTTCTATCAGGATGCGGTGCAAGGCCGAGCCAGATGCTTCCGTCTCCAGACATCCTTTCTTCCCGCAATGGCAAATCAGTTCGTTGTCAAAAGCATTGACATGGCCAAGCTCGCCCGAAAAGCCAGACTTGCCCACGTACATCTTTCCATCGATAATGATACCCAGTCCCAGTCCCCAACTGATGTTGACAAACAAGACGTCTTTTTCGCCCTTCGCGCAACCTTGCAGGTATTCGCCATAGGCCATGGCCCGCGTGTCGTTGTCTATGCAGACGGGATAACCTATTTTACGGCTCAGGACGTCGGCCAAGGGCTCTTCCGAAAAGTTGAAGATGCTGTAACTGTAACCCGATTCGGGATTCACCCGCCCGGAGATGTTGACACAGATGTTCAATATCTTCTCCGCATTCTCCGGGCTGACCTGATGGATAAATTTCTTCACCAGACCGCACAGTTCCTCGAGGGCCTCCGGCGTGTTATCGAACTTATACGGTTGGTTCATTTTCAGGTCGACCATGTCACCCTTGAAATTGATAAGCCCGATGTCGATACTGAATTTCTTAATGTCCACGCCCACGAAATACCCCGAATCGGGATTCAGCCCGTACAGGACGGGGTGGCGCCCGCCCTCCGTCTCCAGCTTGCCATAGTCTTTGATGTAGCCGGCGGTACACATTTCGCTGATGAACTTGGCCACGGTGGGCACACTCAGATTGAGCACTTTGGAAAGGTCTACAATGGTCGACCCTCCATTATAGATATAATAAGCAAGGATTTTCTTTTTTAAGATGGCGTTCTTCCCACCTTGACCTATTTCCTTCAAAAAATCATGCGACATAAGTCCTGTTTTTGTTTCCCTGGCAAAAATAAGAAAATATCTATTAATATATGCGCCATCCAACGAAAAACTTTAATTTAGGCCGGAAGAAACGGAGACTTCTTTCGTAAACTTTTAATTATTACCTTTGCCCGGAACAACCTAATAAGACAAAGAATATATATGATTACCTTTCCAAACGCGAAAATCAATTTGGGACTGAACATCACGGAAAAACGTCCCGACGGCTACCATAACTTGGAAACGGTCTTCTACCCCGTCCCCGTGGAAGACGCATTGGAGATAACCCCCCTGGGAGGTGCCCCCGGAAAGGGGAAATACGTCCTCAAACTGGCTGGGCAGAGAATAGAAGGAAACGCGGAAGACAACCTGGTGGTGAAAGCTTATAGGATACTGGACCACGATTTCGGCTTGCCTTCCATCGAAATAAACCTGTTGAAACATATTCCGACGGGAGCCGGCCTGGGCGGAGGGTCGTCAGACGCCGCTTTCATGCTGAAGATGCTCAACGAAAAGTTCGCCCTGAATCTGCCCGAAGAAAAGCTGGAGGACTATGCCGCCCGTTTAGGCGCGGATTGCGCTTTCTTCATCCGCAACAAGCCGACCTACGCCGAAGGCATCGGCAACCTGTTTTCTCCCGTCCACCTTTCGCTGGAGGATTACCGGATTTTGTTGGTGAAGCCCGATATCTTCGTCTCCACCCGCGATGCCTTTGCCCGCATAAAGCCCCGTCGTGCCGACGCTTCCCCAAAAGACATCGTATGCCTTCCCGTAGAGGAGTGGCGCGGGCGATTGGCCAATGACTTCGAGGAAAGCGTCTTTCCCCAATTTCCCCGGATAGGTGAAATCAAAGAAGAGATGTATCGCCTGGGGGCGGTCTATGCCTCGATGAGTGGTTCGGGGTCGTCCGTCTACGGCCTGTTCCGCGAGGAGGTCAAAGAGTACGATTTCGGCCCCGGTTCCTTCGTCTGTCAAGGTGTCTTGCGATAGTTTTTGTCCGCCCATTTTACATCCGGCCGCAATGCTAAAACATCACAGAAACACTTAAGTGTTTTTACAGACACATCAACGCATTTATAATCGACCTATTATAAATAAGAAAAACGACCTTCCCTCAGTTTTTCCAAGGGAAGGCCATTTTTGCTATCAAACCTTTTCTTAACTCATCCAAGCGATATTCCCGCCCGGACAAAATTAATAGACTTCCACCTTGGCAGCCAGGCTCTTGGTCTTGTCGCGCAGGGCATCGAGGTCGCTCCCCAAGGGGGCGTTGCACAGGACGACACCCATGCGGCGGTTGACGCGCGTGGTGGGTTTGCCGAAGATGCGCAGGTAGGTGTCTTCTTCTTTCAACACCTCTTCCATGCCCCGGTAGTTGGGTTGCTCCTGGCTGGCGATGCCGGAGAGGATGACCGCACTGGCACCCATGCGCTCCAACTTGACATGCGGGATGGGCAATCCCAACACGGCGTGCAGGTGCAATTCGAACTCGTTCAACTGTTGCGTGCCAGCCAGCGTCACCATGCCCGTGTCGTGTGGACGGGGAGACAACTCGGAGAAATAAACCCCATTCTCGTGGCTGAGGAAGAACTCCACGCCCCAAATGCCGGCACCAGTCAGAGCACGGGTTACCTTTTCGGCCATCTCCTGGGCTTCCTTCAGATGGGCCGGGTCAATATAGGCAGGCTGGAAGCTCTCGCGGTAATCCCCGTTCTTCTGCACATGGCCTATGGGCGGGCAGAACAGCGTCGGGCCATTCTTCTGCGTCACTGTAAGCAGGGTGATTTCACTGTCAAAACGGATG
>CASEKR010000008.1:0-49864 GCA_949288585.1 uncultured Bacteroides sp.
GGTGATGGTTCCCTGGGTGGTGCCCTCCACTCGGACGGACACGCCGGGCAGCGGTTCTTGCAGGGCGTCGAGCACCTTGCCCGCTACGGTCCTGTTCTGTGCGCGCAGGGCCTGGAGACCGCAGGCCACGAGCAGCAACAGGGTGATTGCATACGTTCTGAATGTTCTCATAAAGATAAGTATAAGTGTATAAAATGTGAATTGATGATTCGTTCTTTGTCAGGAGCCGGGGAGGGTTATTCCTTCGTGAAGGCTTTCGGCCGTTCCATCTGCTCCGTCCATTCGTGGCCGAACTGGTCGCGCACGCGGATGGTCAGGTCGGTGTCCGCGTCGGCGGCCTTCACCCGGAAGAAGTGGGGGAACCGCTCGGTGATGAAGTTGGGCACGGACGAGAGGGTGGGCGAGTTGAACCGCTTGACGGTCATCGCGGCGATGTGCAGCGGGTCGTAGGCCCAGACGGCTTGCGGCTCGAGGCGGCGCCCCTGTTCGTCGGTCACTTCCAGCGTCCACGACGGCTGCCAGTTCCAGATGTTTATCAACACTTCGTTGTCCTGGTTGGCGGGGTAGGCGTCGGCGTATTCCATGAATTTCGCCTTCACCTTGGCGGGCACGCCGGCGGGCATCTGCGGCACGTCGGCCAGCGAGAAGCTGACGTTGTTCAGGTCGTACGAGCGGAACTGGTAGTCTTCGTCGCTGCCCGTGGCCTTGTAGAGCCATTGCAGTTCTGTCCCGTCGACGTCCCACACGGCGTATCCGCCCGGCGTGCCGTCGGGGCAGAGGTGCGTGCCCGGCGTCAGGTGTCCCGACCACCACCACGAGCCGCAGATGGCGCCCGTGTTGTGTTCGCTGATGTCGCGTCCGCCCGTCACGGCGTCCTCGGGGGTGACGTTGAAGTTCAGGTGCGTGTGTCCCGTCACGAAGTGGACGCGGTAGCCGTCCAGCGTGCTGAGCAGTTGCTCCGTGTTGGCCGCGTCGTGGTCCACGCGGAATCCTGCCTCCTCGTCGGGGTAGAACAGTTGCGCGTGCATGACGACCACCAGGGGCGTCCCCTTGTCCACGTGCTCCAGGTCGCGCGCCAGCCAGTTGAGTTGGGCGGCGGAGACGCGCTTCAGGTAGTCGCGCGAGGTCGTGCCGTCGTAGTTGTCGCAGTCGATGTCGTCCAGCACCACGTAGTGCACCCGTCCGATGTTGAACGAATAATACGCCGGCGCGATGAGTTGCGTGTAGGGCCGTCCGGCGGCCAGGTCGCTCGTCGCCTTATAGTCGTAGTCGTGGTTGCCGAGGGTGTGGAATATCTGCAAGTCCTTCACCTGGCTGTTGATGGTGCGCAGGTAGTCTTCCAGGCCGTAGTCGTTGGAGTACCAGTAGAGGTCCCACGTCATGTCGCCCAGGGTGATGGCATACATCTTCTCGCCCGGGTGGCGTTGGCGGTAGGCATTGAGGTCGTTGGTGAAGTCCGTGAACTGCTGCAAGTCGCCCGTGCGGTTGGCCAGGTGCATGTCGCCCAGCATGAGCACCTTGTACTCGTCCTGTCCTTCTACTTTATTTAATGTGAAGTCCGCGCGCTCGGCAGTCCCGGCGTCGCCCCTCAGCCGCTTGCAGAACTGGGGCAGCACACCTTCCGACGGCACTTCGTAGCCCGAGGGCACGGAGAGGAAGACGTAGCCCATCGTCTTGTCCGAAGCCAGTTGGTAGACGCCTTCGGCATTGGTCGTTGTCACTTCCACGCCGTCCGACACGACCACGCCCTCCACCGGGCCGTCTGCCGCCGACACCACGCCGTACAGGGTGGTCGATTCGTCGAGGGCGAAGTCCAGTTCCCCGGTGATGCTCAGGTAGGTCTTGCCCACCAGCTTCTTGCGTTCCTCGCGCTTGAGGTAGATGCGGTAGTCGCCGCTCTCGCAGCCCGCCGGGATGCTCACGGTGACTTTGTTGCCCTCCACGCCGACGATGCCGCAGGTGTAGGACACGCCCGTGCCCGACTCGAAGACGAACGTGTCCGACAGCAGCGGCGCTTCGCCGCCCGCCAGCCGGAACGCATACTCGCCCCCTTGGGCCACTTCGATGAGCGCCGGGCACTCGATTTGCACGTCAAAACTTTCCGCTCCGCTCCCTTCGCCGTCTTTGCTGCAAGATACCAGGGGAAGGGCGAACGATAAGAGTAGCCACAACAGGTGGCACTTCATTGAACTTTTCATCTCGTTGTTTCTCATTATTTATAACTATTCGGATTGCTTCTTTTCCGGCCGCAAAGTTCCGTCATCCCTGTTTCAGCCCCGTTACGGGCGTGTTACTTTTCCGTTTCGCCGTTATTTTTCTGTAAAAATCCCCTTCCTGCCGACGCTCGTTTCTGATAAATGCCTATCTTTGCGGCGTTTCATAACAAGATTGAAAAGAAAATGGCACAAGAAGACGTTTTTAAGAAACTCGTCTCGCACTGCAAGGAATACGGCTTCGTCTTCCCCAGCAGCGAGATATACGACGGACTGGCCAGAACGGCGTGGAACTGAAGAACAACATCAAACAATATTGGTGGCAAAGCATGGTCCTGCTGCACGAGAACATCGTCGGCATCGATTCAGCCATCTTCATGCACCCCACCATTTGGAAGGCCAGCGGCCATGTTGACGCCTTCAACGATCCCTTGATAGACAACCGCGACTCGAAGAAGCGCTACCGTGCGGACGTGCTCATCGAAGACCAGATAGCCAAGTACGACGAGAAGATTGCGAAGGAAGTGGCCAAGGCTGCCAAAAAGTATGGCGACGCCTTCAACGAGCAGGAGTTCCGCTCGACCAACGCCCGCGTGCTGGAGCACCAGCAGAAGCGCGACGCCCTGCACGAGCGCTACACCCGCGCCATGAACGCCGGACCCGACCTGAACGAACTGCGCCAGATTATCTTGGACGAGGAAATCGTCTGCCCCATCAGCGGCACGAAGAACTGGACCGAAGTGCGCCAGTTCAACCTCATGTTCAGCACCGAGATGGGCTCGACGGCCGAAGGCTCGATGAAAGTGTACCTGCGCCCCGAGACTGCCCAGGGCATCTTCGTCAACTACCTGAACGTGCAGAAGACCGGCCGCATGAAGATACCCTTCGGCATCGCACAGATAGGCAAGGCCTTCCGCAACGAGATTGTCGCCCGCCAGTTCATCTTCCGCATGCGTGAGTTCGAACAGATGGAGATGCAGTTCTTCGTCAAACCCGGCACCGAGCTGGAGTGGTTCAAGAAATGGAAGGAGACGCGCCTGAAGTGGCACAAGGCCCTGGGCTTCGGCGACGACCACTACCGCTTCCACGACCACGAGAAGCTGGCCCACTATGCCAACGCCGCCACCGACATCGAGTTCCTCATGCCCTTCGGCTTCAAGGAAGTGGAAGGCATCCACAGCCGCACGAACTTCGACCTGTCGCAACACGAGAAATTCTCCGGAAAGAACATCAAATACTTCTACCGCGAAGAGCAGCTGGAGAACGGCGAGACCCGCGTCGTGCTGAAACTGCCCGCCGCCCTCGCCCCGGTGAAGCTGGCCGTGATGCCCCTCGTCAAGAAGGACGGCCTGCCCGAAAAGGCGCGCGAAATCATCGACGGCCTGAAGTTCCACTTCAACTGCAAGTATGCCGAGAAGGACAGCATCGGCAAGCGTTACCGCCGCCAGGACGCCATCGGAACACCCTACTGCGTGACCGTCGACCACGAGACGCTCAACGACAACTGCGTCACCCTGCGCGACCGCGACACCATGCGCCAGGAGCGCGTGCCCATCGCCGACCTGGACCGCCTCATCGCCGACCGCGTCAGCATCACGTCGCTGCTGAAAACGCTGTAAATGAAGAATGAAGAACTAAGACTGAAGGATTAAGAATGAAGAACCGTTTTTGTTTTCTTTCCCTCTGCGCCCTCCTCTGCACGGCCTTCTTCGCCGCGTGCGACGAGACCGAGGAGGTGTCGGCCTACGACAACTGGCAGGCGCGCAACGAGGCGTTCATCGACTCCATCCGCACCGAGGCGGGCGACAACTACCTGACGTGGCTCAACCCCGACACGCGCGCCACCGTCGACCTCCAGACGCAGCAGATGGAGCCGGGCGAGCTTTACGCCCTGCTCGTGCAGGACGGGGGCAACACCGACGGCCGCCAGTACGTCTACTGCAAGAAGCTGGTGAATAACCCCGACGGGGAGCGGGTGCTCTATACGGACAACGTGAACGTCTATTATTATGGAACCTTGATGAACAACGTTTCTTTCGACGGCAATTTCGATGGTTGGGGCGCGACGGACGTGCTCGAACCGGCGGATTTTACGGAGCGTTGGTACACGGAATTTGACGAACCGGCGGAGTTTGCCGTCAGTGGCCTGGTGTCCGGCTTCACCTGGGCGTTGCAATACTGCCGCACGGGCGAGCGTTGGATAGTCTACATTCCTTGGCAATCGGGTTACGGGGACTCGGAAAACGGTTCCATTCCCGCCTATTCGACGCTGGTGTTCGACTTCATAGTCGACGGCATTGTGACTGATTGAGTTTCGAAAAAAAAAGATACCCAAAATGGGAAGGAAAGGGCCCGCTGTGAAGCGTGCCCTTTTTTTGTGTAAAAGCCTGTTGCTTAAAAGAATCGCTTTCTCTGTCATTAGCTACGCTCAAAACCACTTTTAACTATTTCATTAAGGTATAGTCTGAACGAAGTGAAGAATCTCCCGTATGCGTATGGGAGGTGTCTCGACTACGCTTCGCTCCGCGAAGTAAGACAGAGAAAGCGATTTTTAAACAGGTTCTGAGTTTTGAAAAAAAAGATACCTGAAATGGGAAGGAAAGAGGGGGTATCAAAAATGAGCGTTGCTATCAAACTGTCATGCTGAACGCATGTGAAGCATCTCCCGCAAGCAAAAGTCAGCAGGAGATTCTTCACTTCGTTCAGAATGACAGAGAAAGCGGTTTGGTACGCCTTCACTTATAATACCGGGACAGCCGCACCAATTCCCGGATTTCCTGATCGGAGAGGTTCTCGCGTTCGGACTTGTCGTAGATAGCCAAGAGGGTGATGCGTCCCTCGTCGATGCTGACCACGGCTTCCGTGTCCGTCAGCACGCGCGCGCCCCCGCGTTTCCCCTTTCCCTTGCTGGCGATGCCGAGGCGGATTTTGCGGACGTTGTCGCCCAAGTCGGTGCCGAGGTAGGGGTTCTCGCGTAGCTCTTCTTGCAGTAATTTCAGTTCGCCGGCCAGCGAGCGATATTTCTTGCCGAGCCGTTTGGCCGCTTTGTCGAAATAGGGGATGCTGTGTATCTCTATCATACGGCAGGTGCTTTCTCCATTTCGGCCAGTTCTTCAATCAGTTCGTCCAAGGGGCGTGTTTGGAGGTTTCCCGCTTTGATTTCGTCCAGTTCGCGGAACGCCTCGCGCAGTTCGTCCAGCATCTCCTGCCGCTGGCGGGCGTGGCGTTGCTCGCGCGTCTCGGCATTCTTGCGGATGCGGCGGATGGAGCGGATGGCTTTCTTCACCAACTCTTCGTTGTCGATGATGGCCTGCATTTCTTCGTCCAACGTGTGTCTCAATTCCATTGTAGTCATGGCTCTTGGTGGTTTAGGGGTTTCTCAGGGCAAAGTTACGGTTATTTCCCTGATTTTCCAACTACTGGTGCGAGATTCTTCCGCTTCTATGTCCCCCCTTGCGGCCCTGCCACGGAGTGCACTCCCCGCTTGTCCCGGGTGCACTCTCCGCTGGTCCCGGGCGCGGCGCTTGCGGGCGGTGGCTTATCCGTTTCTGTTTCAACGGTTTGTTGTTTTTATTGCGAAAATCATGCGGAAATATTTCTTCGTATGGGATAAATCGTCTATATTTGTAGGCGAAATGAAAACAAAACCATTGCTTGAAAAACGTTTTTTACTTTGAAAGGAAAGACCTATGGAAACAGAACTTTTTAACCAGGAAAACATGGCAGACTCTACATCTGCCTATTGTGAATGCAGCTGCTGCCACCGCCTCTTGCCCGTCGGGCAGTTTTACCTGCACAACCAGGGCGGTCGCCGCGAACGCCGCTGCAAGGATTGCCGCCGCCGCGCCCGCCGCATGCGCCGGATGCTCGTGCCCCGCCCTTCGGCGGACATCGCCGGGCACACGGACATCTTCCGCGAGGACGACCGCGCTCGCCGCCTCGAACTCATCCTGCGCGCCAAGCAACTGGTGCGCGACAGCATAGAGCGGCGCGCCCGCCGCCTGCGCGAATGGGACTTCCTGCGTTCATAACTCCTCATTCCTCATTCTCAATTCTCAATTCTTCATTCTTCATTTTTAATTCTTCATTCTTCATTCTTCATTCTTCATTTTTAATTCCCATGGCCCGCATCAAGAAACGGGGACTCGACTACTTCCCCATGAACACCGATTTCTGGCAGAACCGCTCCGTGCGCCGTCTGCTCAAGCGCGAGGGCGACGCCGCGATGGCCGCCCTGCTGGGCGCTATGTCCATCATCTATGCCGACGAGGGCTACTACGTCCTGGCCGACGACGCCTTCTGCGAAGACCTGGCCGACGACCTCTACAGCCTCGAGGCTGCCGACGTGCGCCGCGTGCTGCGGACCGCCGTCGAGGTGGGGCTGTTCGACCAGCGGCTGTTCGAGGAGTATGGCATCCTTACGTCGGAGGAAATCCAACGCCAGTTCGTCTTTAGCAAACGCACGCGCAACCGCCCCGTGCTGGACGAGCGTTTCAACCTGCTTCCGTCCGACGACCAACCCGCCGCCCCGTCTGCCGAGGCTCCGGAAGGGGAGGAGAAAATGCAGGAAAAACGTACCGAAGGTACACAAAACGTGCAAAAATGCCCCGAAAATGCAGAAATAATGTACCAAAGTACACAAAGCACAGCACAGCATAGCACAGCAAAGCAAAGAAAAGAAAACCTCCTCCCTGACGGTTCCCCCCAAACCGGGGGGACCCCCTCTGCCGCCGCCCCGGAGGCTGCGGAGGAGGATTCTTTGTGGGAAGATAAGAACGCCGCCGGCAAGCCCCGCGAATGGACACACGGCGACATCGCCCGCCTCACGCCGCCGCCCGACGGCCTGCGCCGCAACCTCGACGGCCTGCGCCTGACGCTCGACCAGTTCCGCGTTGCGCCCCGCGAGCAGTACGCCATCATCCGCCTGAGCAACTACGGCCTCATTGGCCATCCCGTCTGGCAGGGCTTCGTGCAGTTGCGCGCCAGCCGGGGCAAAATCCGCGAGCCGGGGCGCTTCCTCCTCAGCCTCTGCCATCCCCGGCGCGCTTCCGCCAGCGGCGGGTGAGGCGCGTGGTCCTTTGCTGTCCTCGCGCCCTTTTCTTTTCTTGTCATCCTGAGCGGAGCCCGTAGGGCGTAGTCGAAGGATCTCCCTTATGACAGAGAAAGCGGGGCGGGGAGAAGGGGAAACGCACCCCTTCATCAAAAAAAATGCGGTTCGGGGAACACTTTTGCGAAGAAAACGTATTTGTTTTGAAAATTATGCTTACCTTTGCACTGTCGATAAGGCCGAAACGACACAGAGAATAAACAAACTTAGTATTTACTCAAAAACATTATTGCTTATGCCAGTAGTTTATCAAAGTTATCAGTCGCAAATTGCAAACAAATCCGGGAAAAGATTGTTTTATCCCCGCGTCATCCTGACGGGTCGCGTCGGTACCAACCAGATTGCCCGCGAAATCGCCGAACTCTCCTCGCTCACCACGGGCGACGTGAAGAACGTCATCGACAACCTCGTCACCGTCGTCTCCCGCCACCTGCAAGCCTCGGAGAGCGTCAGCCTGGACGGTTTCGGCTCGTTCCGCCTCACGCTGAACACGCTGAACGGCGGCGTGGAGAACGAGGCCGACGTCTCCGCCTCGCAGTCGCAGCTGATGGTGCGCTTCCAGTCTGCCAGCACGCGCAAGTCCGACGGCACCCTGGCCACCCGCACCCTCGTCGACGGCGCCAAGTGCGTGCGCTTCGAGGCCGTCCCCGTCGACCCCGTCGACCCCGAACCCGGCACGGGCGAGGACGATGACGACAGCGGACAAGGGACGTTCGGATGAAATTAATGAAGAATGATGAATGAAGAATGAAGAATGAAGAATTTTCGCGCCGGGCGGGGGATTCGGTTCTTCTTCGGGAGCGGGATTCTTCGCTCTTCATTTGCCTAATTCTTCATTCTTCGTTCTTCATTCTTCATTAAAATGTTTTTCATTCTTCATTCTTAATTCTTCATTCTTAATTCTTCATTCTTAATTCTTCATTAAAATGTTTTTCATTCTTCATTCTTAATTCTTCATTCTTAATTCTTCATTCTTCATTTAAAACACTATGAGTACGCAAAAGAAAACCCTTTGGAACACCATCCTGAAAGTAGCCATCGCCGTCCTCTCGGCCATTGCCGGGGCGTTGGGCGTCAGCGCGATGAATTAGTTTAGCTACGAGTTACGAGCTACAAGCTACAAGCTACGAGCTATGAGCTACAAGCTACGAGCTATGAGCTACAAGCTACGAGCTATGAGCTACGAGCTATGAGCTACGAGCTACAAGCTACGAGCTACGAGTTACGGGCTACGAGCTACAAGCTACGAGTTACGGGCTACGGGTTACAAGCTACGAGTTACGGGTTACAAGCTACGAGTAATAAGGGTATTCAGGAGATGTTTCACTCCGTTCAACATGACAGAGAAAGCGATTTTTAAATAGGCCCTAAGTTTCGAGCAGAAAAACTGATTTGCTTTTCCTGACTCGTAGCTTGTAGCTCGTAGCTTGTATCTGTTAAGAGCCTCATCGCGGCCCGAAGCCGTGGAATCCCGGGACGTCCGGCATGATGGTCGGTCCCCCGCCTCCGCCGCTTCCGCCGCGATGCTTCTGTATGGCGCCGCGTATCAGTTCGAACAGGATGGGGCCGACGTCCAGTTGCAGCTTGAACTTGTCGAACTTGTAGTAGGGCGCGACGATGGGCAGCGTTTCCCAGCGTCCCGTCAGGCTGTTGTAGAATGTCTGCGCGCCCACCTCCACGCCGAAGCGATCGGTGAAGCCCATGCCCACCGCGCCGCCGAAGCCGTAGGACGCCGGGGCGGTGAAGTCGCCGAAGCCCACGCCGCCGAACGTGCGGAAGTAGAGCCTGTCTTGCGCCTGGTAAATCATCTGCGCCGACAGGCCGAACGACTGGCCGGTGAACCGCGCCGTGTTCGCCTTCAGCGCGTCGGCCGTCACTTGCAGCGTCAGCCGCTCCCTAAACTCCCTTTGCCAGCCGAGGGTGGCCGCGTTGAACCGCCCGATGCCCGCCACGCTCCGTTGCTCGCCCGCGCCGACGATGTAGCCGCCGCCCACGGGCAGCAGCACGCCCGAGGTGGAGTAGTCGCCCTTGAACAGGGGCGAGGGGTTGATGTGATAAGGCGGGATGGGGCTGCGGGGCAGGCTGCGCGCCGACGAGGGGCGGTCGACGGGCAGGCGGCGCAGGGCGGGCAGTTCGTCGTTGACGGGCGCGAGGCTGTCGGGCGACACTTGCGGCAGGAAACGCGGCCCCTCCGCAGGGATCGAGTCGCGCCGCACGCGCAGGCTGTCTTCCGCGTGCTGGGCGCGGAGGTGCGAGGCTCCGCAGAGTAGCAACAGCAAGCAGAGCAAGAGCGGCAGGCGGAAAGAACGGGGCTGTCTCATAAGCGGAATCGTTTCCCGCAAAGTTAGGGAAAAGGCGGCGTCCCGTCAAGGGGCGGTAAGACTATTTAAGATAAGAAATGTCACAGTGCCAGCCACTGCTCGGGGTTGAGCTTCTGCTTCTCGCGCCGCAGTTGGAAGTGGAGGACGGTGCGCCCGCCGTCGCTGCCGTCGCTGAACACGTCGCCCAGGGGCTGGCGCGCCTTCACCGCGTCGCCGGGCTTGACGAGGGCGGCGGAGAGGTTGCAGTAGACGGAGATGTAGTCGCCGTGGCGCACGAGGATGTTCCACAGGCCGTTGAGTTGGAACACGGCTGCCACGCGCCCGTCGAACACCGAGCGGGCCTGGGCGCCGGGGCGGCCTTGCAGGTCGATGCCCTTGTTGTCCAGCACGACGCCGCGCATCACCGTGTAGCGTCCGTAGTGGCTGGTGACGAGGTAAGGCCCGGTGATGGGCACGGGCAGGCGGCCCCGGTTGGAGGCAAAGGTGCCGGTCAGCCGGTGGTCGGAGCGGTCTATGGCGTATTGTTTTTCTTTCGTCTCCTGGCGTCCGGCGTCCTTCGGCGTGCCGGCGGCGGATGGCTGTTGCTGCTGCTTGCGGCGGCGTTCGGCCTCCTGCTTCCTCTTGCGTTCTTCGGCGGCGGCTCGCTGGCGCGCCTTTTCTATCTCTTCGGCGATGAGGCGGTCGATGCGCGCGTTCAGTTGCTCGGCTTCTTGGCGTTGGCGGGCCAGTTCGCGTTTCAGGTCACGCTGCTTGCGTTGCAGGGTCTTGACGAGGGCGGCCTTCTCCTGTTCTTTCTCTTGCAGGGCGCGCATCTCCGCCTCGCGGTCGCGCAGCAGGGCGCCTTTCGCCTCGCGCAGGCGCAGCATGTCGGCCCGGCGTCGGTCAATCTGCTCGCGCTGGCGGCCGATTTCTTCGCCCCGGCGGCGTTGGCTGTCGGCATATTCGCGGACGTAGCGCAGGCGGCGGTACATCTGTCGCAGGCCGTCGGCGGAGAAGATGAAGAGCAACTTCTCCTGGATGGTCGGGCGGTGGCGTTGCAGGTATCGCACGGCTTCGGCGTAGCGGTCTTGCTTCTCGCGCAACTCCGCTTTCAGGCGGTCGATGCGTTGCTCCAGGCGGCGCAGGCCTTGGTCGAGGCTGTCCAGTTCGAGGCCGAGCGCGCTGAGGTAGCGGCGGCGTTCGTCCATCTGGGCGTTCAGCGTGGCCAGGGCGTCCAGTTGGCTGCGCGTGTCGTCGCTGGCGGCTTTCAGCAGGGCTTCCGACTGGGCGATGCGCTGTTGCAGGTCGCCCCGGCGTTGGCGCAGTTGGCCGATGTCGGGGTTGCCGTTCTGCGCGCGGAGGATGGCCAGGGGCGCGAGGGCGATGAGCAGGAGGAGCAGGAGGCGCGTCATAGGCTCATGAGCAGGTGCAGGAGTTCGTGCCACGGCACTTCTTCGTAGCGGCCGGAGAGGCGCGTGGGTTCGAGGGCGAGTTCGCGGGTGCTGAAGTCGCTCAGTTCGAGCCTGCCTTCTTCGACGCCCGCCAGGCCCAGTTCTTCGGCGGTGACGACGGTTTTGCCGCCGGGCTTCGCAGCGTCGAACAGCAGCTTCTCCAGGTGGGCGAAGTCGGCGCGGCGGGGCAGGATGCCTTTCAGTTCCTTGCGCGTGGCGCGGACGTAGCGGCGGCCCATGCGGTCGACGAGCAGGATGTCGTCGGGCGTCACTTCTATGCGGGCCACTTCTGTGCGCAGGATGGGCATGAGGAACGAGAGTTGGGCGCGCTCGCCCCGGCGCAGCTTCAGCGTGCCGTTGACGGTGAGCACCGATTGCTTGCTGGGCACGGTCAGCCTGACCTTGGCGGACAGGCAGGCGCTCTCTTTCGAAAATTCCTTGGCGGCGCGGCGCGAGGTGTGGCAGCCCGCCAGGCAGAGCGCCAGGACGGCGGCCAGGCAGAGGACGACGCGCGCGGCGGCTTTAGGGTTGCGGCGGCTGCGGGGCAGTGGCTTTTTCTCCATCTTCGTGGTCTTCATAAGGGATGTATTTCTTTTCGTTGATTTTGCGGTCCAGCGTATCGTTGCGGATGCCCATCGTGCGTGCCTGTTGCCAGAACTCGAGGGCGCGTGCGGTGTCGCCGGTCATGAAGTAGATGTCTCCCGCGTGCTCCACGACGCCCGCGCTGATGGCGTCTTTCTGTTCGCTCAGGAGGGCGTTGTCGATGTAGATGCGCGCCTCGTCGTAGCGTCCTTTCTCGAAGAGAATCCAGGCGTAGGTGTCGAGGTAGGTGGGGTTTTCGGGCTCGGCCTTGATGGTCTTGTAGCTCATCTCCTCGGCGCGGTCCAGGTCGCGGCGTTCCAGCGAGAGGTAGTAGGCGTAGTTGTTCAGGGCGGGGATGTTGTCGGGGTAGTAGACGAGGGCGGAGTCGTAGGCGGCGTAGGCTTCCTCGGCTTGCTTCAGGGCGTAGTGGGCGTCGCCCTGGATGGTGAGGAAGTCAGAGAGGACTTCTTTCTTCGTCTTCGGGTCTACTTGCTGGAGGGCGCGGCGGCAGAGGTCGATGACGTCGGCGTAGCGTTGCTCTTGGTTGTAGGTGATGGCCAGGTAGAGGTAGAACTCGGGCCGCTCGGGGTTGGCCACGATGCCTCCCTCGCAGAGTTGGCGCGTCGCCAGGGTGTCTTCGCGGTTGACGGCTTCGCCCAGCAGGGTCATGCGGGCGGCGGTGTTCGTGGGGTCGGCGTCGAGGACTCTTTGCAGCACGGGCAGGGCCTGGGCGTCCATCTTCTTCGAGTAGAGGTATTGCACGTAGAGCAGGGGCAGTTGCGTGTCGTCCGGCTCCTGCTGGAGGATGCGCTCGAAGAGGCCGATGACGCGGGTGCTGTCGGCTCCGGCCTGTTCATTCTCGACGATGACCTGGCGCATCACCAGCAGCTTGGTGCCGGAGGGGACGTGGCGGTTCATCAGCAGCGTGTCTATCTGCTGGCGGTAGAGGGCGTCCTGTCCGGTCTCCTGGTAGTAGTTGGCCATCGAGTAGAGGGCCATGGCGTTGTCCGGTTCCTGCTCCAGCACGCGGCGGTAGAGTTCGTAGGCTTCCTTCTTGCGCTTGTTTTGCAGGTAGGCGTCGCCCAGGATGACCTGGTAGCGCGTGTCCATGGGATATTCCTTCACCAAGCTCTCTATCTCGCGGAAGGCGCGCTTGTGGTCGCCTTTCTGGAGGTAGATGCGGAACTTCTCCATGGTCAGTTCCTCGCTCTTGCCCGTGCGCTGCTCCAGCAGGTCGAGGGTGGCGAGCATCCGGTCGTACTCCTGCGCGCGGTTGTAGAGGTCCATGAGGTTGTAGAGCGGGTCGAGCTTGCCGGTGAAGCGCGCGGCCATATCCTCGAGCAGGGCGGTGGCTTTCTCCGTGTCGCCCCGCTTCTGGTAGAGGTTGGCCAGTCCCTGGGCATACCAGTAGTTGCCGGGGTCGCCGGCCCGGGCTTGCTCCATGGCGCGGACGGCCAGGCTGTCCTGCTTCAGGTAGACGTAGTACTGCGCCAGTTCGTAGAGGGCCGAGGGGGCGCCGGGGCGGATTTCGAGGCTGTGGCGCAGCAGGTCGAAGGCCGCGTCGAGCTTGCCCTGCTCTTTCAGGCGTATGGATTCGAGGAAGTAGTAGTCGTAGGGCAGTTGCCCGCCGGCGGCCAGGCTGTCGCGTGCCTGGGCGGCTGCCGGAGTGGGGGCGGCTGCCAGGCAGGGCAGGAGGAGGGCGGCGAGGAGGAGAATCTTTCTTATCATATATATAATGTAGGTGTGGTTACAGGGGGGTCATTGCTTACCGGTGTGCCCGAAGCCGCCCGCGCCGCGTTCGGTCTCGTCCAGGGTTTCGGCGGGTTGCCACTGCGCCTGCTCGTGGCGGGCGACGACCAACTGGGCGATGCGTTCGCCGTCTTCGATGGTGAAGGGCGTGTCCGAGAGGTTGACGAGGATGACGCGTATCTCGCCCCGGTAGTCGGCGTCGATGGTGCCGGGCGCGTTGAGCACGGTCAGCCCGTGTTTCAGGGCCAGGCCGCTGCGGGGGCGCACCTGGGCTTCGTAGCCCGGGGGCAGGGCGATGTAAAGCCCCGTGGGGACGAGGCAGCGTTGCAGGGGCGCCAGGGTGAGGGGTTGCTCTATGTTGGCGCGGAGGTCCATGCCGGCGGACTGTGCCGTGGCATAGGCGGGAAGCGGGTGCTTCGAACGGTTGACGATGGGGATTTGCATAGTCTGTTGTTATTAGTTGTTTCTTTTTAGTTACGAGCTACGAGCTACGAGTGTGCCGTAAACTCTTTTTTCGCTACGGCTCGTCACTCGTCGCTTGTAGCTCGTAGCTTGTAGCTCGTAGCTCGTAACTGCTAAAATATCCGGCGAAAATACTGCTTTTAAGACAGAATAGTGATACATTTGCAGTTAAATAATAAGAAACGTACAGAATCTTCACGCTTATGATGGATTGGCATACTTTGCTTTCAGCCAAGCGGCTGGGCCTGGAGGAGTATCACCGCGACCACCCGGAGAACCGCTCGGAGTTCCAGCGCGACTACGACCGCCTGGTCTTCTCCGCCCCCTTCCGCCGCTTGCAGAACAAGACGCAGGTCTTCCCCCTGCCGGGCAGCATCTTCGTGCATAACCGACTGACGCACAGTCTGGAGGTGTCCTGTGTGGGACGCTCGCTGGGCAACGACGTGGCGCGCCTCTTGGTGGAACGGCACCCGGAACTGGCGCGGACGTTCGTGCCCGAAATCGGTTCCGTCGTCTCCGCCGCCTGCCTGGCGCACGACCTCGGCAACCCGCCGTTCGGCCATTCGGGCGAGCGGGCTATATCGACCTTTTTCTCGGAAGGACGGGGGCAGTCGCTGCGCGAGGCGCAGGCCGACGGCTCGCGGCTGACGGACGCGCAATGGGAGGACCTGACGCACTTCGAGGGCAACGCCAACGCCTTCCGCCTGCTGACCCACCGGTTCGAGGGACGGCGCCGGGGCGGATTCGTGCTGACCTACACGACGCTGGCCGCCATCGTGAAGTATCCCTACGCTTCCAGCCTGGCGGGCGCGAAGTCGAAGTTCGGCTTCTTCACCACCGAGGAGGACACCTTCCGCCGCATCGCCGAGGAACTGGGCATGAGGAAGCTGCAAGACCATCCCCTGCGCTACGCCCGCCATCCGCTGGTCTACCTGGTGGAGGCGGCGGACGACATCTGCTACCAAATCATGGACATCGAGGACGCCTACAAGCTGAAGCTGCTGACGCCGGACGAGACGAAGGAGTTGCTGCTCTCGTTCTTCGACGACGAGCGGCGCGCCCGCCGGCTGCAGACGCTGCGCATCGTGGACGACCGCAACGAGCAGGTGGCCTACCTGCGCTCCAGCGTCATCGGCCTGCTCATCCGCGAGTGCGTCCAGGCTTTTGCGGATAATGAAGACGCTCTCCTGGCGGGCACGTTCGAGGGGCCGCTCATCCGCCGCATCTCGCCCCGCCCGGCCGAGGCCTACGCCCGCTGCGCGGAGGTGGCCCGCGAGCGCATCTACCGCTCGAAAGACGTGCTGGACATCGAACTGGCCGGTTTCCGCATCATCAGCACCCTGCTCGAACTGATGCTGGATGCCGTGCGCGCTCCAGGGAAGGCCTACTCGCGCCTGCTCATCGACCGCGTCTCCAGCCAGTACGCCATCCGCGCCGAGGGGCTGTTCGAGCGCGTGCAGGCCGTGCTGGATTACGTCTCCGGCATGACCGACGTCTTTGCCCTCGACCTCTACCGGAAAATCAACGGGAACAGCCTGCCGGAAATCTCCTGAGGACGGGGTGCGTCCGGCGTTTGCGCCGAGTGCGCTCCGTGTTTGTCCCGGGTGCGGCGGAAGCAAACGCCGGGTGCGCCGGGGGTACTTTTGTCGAAAAAAACTTGCCCGGACGTGCCGATTACCGGAGAAATCCCGTAATTTTGCGTCCGGGCAAGTTTCTCTTCGCCCTTACGATAAATGCCAAACGAATGACACACCCAAGCAACGATAAAGCCCGAAAACTATGCCGCCGGCTTCTGGCCTGCCTGCTCGTGCTGGCCTTGGCCTGCACCGGCCTCCATGCCAACGAAGTGCGCCAACTGACCATCCGCGACGGCCTGTCCAACAGCGCCATCAATTGCATCTACCAGGATTCGTGCGGCCTGCTGTGGTTTGGCACGTGGGACGGGCTGAACCAGTACAACAGCCGCGACATCCGCGTCTTCAAGCCCGACGTCGACTTCTCGCGCCGCAACATCAGCAACAACATCATCCGCCACATCGTGGAAGAGCGGAAAGGCATCCTGTGGATTTCGACCGACTACGGCATCAACCGCTACGACGCCTCGGCCGACGAGTTCCGCTCGTTCTTCTGCACCAACGTCGGCAAGGGCGTCTTCAAGGAACACTCTTTCTTCATAGACAAAGACAGCCGGGGACACATCTTCGCCCTGGTCAGCGAATACGGCCTGTACGTCTACGACGAACGGCAGTCGGACTTCGTGCGCATGGAACTGAACATCGACTTCACGGTCAAGCAGATGTTCCTCGGCGCCGGCGATACCCTGTGGCTCTGTGCCGACGACGGGACGCTGCACGCCGTGGCGCTGGACTATGCGGACCCTGCCGGCCCCCGGGCGGCGGGCATGAAGCAAGTGGCGGCCTGGCTCCGCGTAGACAAAGTATTTTACAACCCGGTGCGCGACGAGGTGTGGCTGCAGACGGCGGGAAGGGAAGTCTACCGTTCGCCGGCCTCGCGCGACGGCTTCCGCAAGGCGGCGATGCAGGTGGCGGAGAAAATCACGGCGATGGCTTTCAAGGACTCATGCTGCTACGTGGGCACGCTGCAACGCCTCTACCGCTGGGAGGCCAACCGGCCGGAGGTGTTGCTGGACAACCTGCCCATCAACTCCTTGCACCTGGGCGAGCAGGACCTGCTGTGGGTGGGCACCGACTCGCGCGGCGTGTTCGTCTGGCCCGAGCGGCGCAACAACTTCCGCCGTTCTTCGGACCTGGCGCAGTTGGACTTTGGCAACGCGCCCGTCAGGACATTCTATGAGACGGACGACGGCAGCCTGCTTATCGGCACCAAAGGCAGCGGCCTCTTCATCCGCCAGGGGAACCGCGTGCGCAACCTGACCTACCGCGACGGCCTGCCCACCAACTCGGTCTACGCCTTGTCCGGGGACGGGAGCAACACCGTGTGGGTCTGCGCCGAAGGCCGGGGGCTGACCTATTACTCCGTGGGCGAACGACGCCTGTGGCAAGTGCAGCGCGTGCCCCGCGAACTGCAGGATGTCTTCTCCATCTGCCAGCAGGACGACTCGACGCTTTGGGTGGGCACCAACGGCCAGGGCATCTTCAAGCTGCTGGTCGACAAGGCCGCACGCCCCTTCTCGGTGAAAGCCTGGCGGCAGTACGCCTACCAGTTCGACAGCGACAACTGCCTGAACAACAATTCCGTCTACGCCCTCCTGCCCGACGGCGGCCGGGGCTTGTGGATAGGCACGCGGGGCGGGGGGCTGAACTACCTGGACTTTGCCACCGGCGCTTTCTCGTATTACCGCGCGTCCGACCGCCCCGGCGCGCTCAGCAACGACGACATCCTCTGCCTCTACCAAGACGACGACAGCACCCTGTGGATAGGCACCAGCAACGGCCTGAACCACCTGACGGACCGTGAAGCCGCCACCTTCCGTTGGTACAACGAGAAAGACGGCATCCCCAACAACACCATCCACGGCATCCTGCGCGGCAGCGGGAACACGCTGTGGGTCAGCACCAACCGGGGGCTGGCCCGACTGGACAAAGGAAGCGGCAAGATCATCTCCTACTTCTCGACGGACGGCTTGCAGGACGACGAGTTCTCGGACGGCGCCTTCTACGCCTCGCCCCATTCCCCGCTGCTTTACTTCGGCGGGATGAGCGGCTACACCGTCTTCAACCCCTCGGCCATCAAGGAAGACAGCCACATGCCCCCGCTCTTCCTGCGCAGCTTCTCCGTCAACAACGTCCGCCAGCCCCTTGCGGCGCGCCTGGACGGGGACGGACGCCTGCGCCTGGCCTACGACGAAAACCTGGTCATCTTCCGCTTCGTCCCCATCGACTACGTGCAGGGGGCGAAGTGCGAGATAGCCTACCGCCTGAAGGGATACGGCGACGACTGGATTGAACTGGGCACGTCGGGCACCGTCGTGCTGAACAACCTGCCGACGGGGCGCTACACCCTCTCCGTCAGGTGCCGCAACGCCAACAAAGAGTGGAGCCCCGCCGAGTCGGAGCTTGCCATCCAAGTCCTGCCCCCGTGGTGGCTCAGCGGGTGGGCCTACCTGGCCTACGCCGTCTTCTTCGCCGCCTGCGCTTTTTCCCTCTACCACAACTCCATGCACCGCCTCCGCATGAAGCAGAAGCTGCGGATGGAGAAGATGGAAAACCAGAAAGCCGAAGAAATCCACCAAGCCAAACTCCGCTTCTTCACCAACATCGCCCACGAGTTCTGCAACTCGCTGACCCTGATTTACGGCCCTTCGGAACGCCTCTCCAAACTGTGCGAAGACAATCCCGTCCTGAAACGCTACCTGCAAGTCATCAAGTCGAACGCCGAGCGCATGCAGGAACTTATCCAGCAACTGATGGAGTTCCGCAAGGTGGAGACCGGCTACCTGGAACTGTTCATCGAGCAGGTGGACGTCGGGGAACTGGTGGAACACACCGCCGGCTACTTCGTGGAGATGGCCGAAGAGAAGTCCATCGACTTCAGCCAAAGCCTGGAGCCCGGGGCGAAGGCGTGGAACACCGACCGGGGAGCCGTCGAGAAGATACTGTTCAACCTGCTTTCCAACGCCTTCAAGTACACGCCCGACAGGGGCAGCGTCGCCGTCCGCGCCGAGTGTGCCGACGGCTGCCTGCAACTGACCGTGCGCAACACCGGGCGTGGCATCCGCCAGGAAGACCAGTCGCTCGTCTTCAACCGCTTCAAGGTGCTGGACCGCCTGGAAGACCATCTGCTGACCGGCGGCAGCGAGATGCGCAACGGCATCGGCCTGGCCCTGTGCAAGTCGCTGGTCGACCTGCTGAAAGGCGACATCCGCATCGACAGCCGCGAGGACGAATACACCGACTTCATCGTCCGCCTGCCGCAACTGCCCCTGTCGCCCGCCCAGCCTGAACATGCCCCCGAGGACAGGCCCGGCCGCCGCTTCCGCCTGTCCATGCCCGTCCGGGCCGAGCAAAGGAAAGAAGCCTCTTCGGCGGTTCTTAGCGACGAACTCCGCACGATACTGGTCGTGGACGACGACGCGGAAGTCCGCGAACTGCTGGCCGACATCCTGCGGGGAAAGTACAACGTCCTGGCCGTCCCCGACGCGCGCGAAGCCCTCGAACTGCTCAAGCTCCGCATTCCCGACTTGGTCGTCTGCGACATCATCATGCCCGGCATGTCCGGCTTCGAACTGCTGAACCGCCTCAAGCAGGACGAACTTACGGCCCACATCCCCGTCATGCTGCTCTCGTCGGACACGTCGGTCGACAGCAAGATAGAGGGCACGAACATCGGCGCCGACGCCTACCTCTCCAAGCCTTTCCACGAAGCATACCTGCTGGCCGTCGTCGACCACCTGCTCAGCAACCGGCAGAAGCTGAAAGACTACTTCAACTCACCCCTGTCGTCGATGGAGCGGGTCAAGGGGAAACTCCTGCACAAGGAGGACAAGGAGTTCATCCACCAACTGACCAAGATTGTCGCCGCCAACCTCGACAACGAACAGTTCTCGCAAGATTTCCTGGCGCAGGAGATGGGCATCAGCAAGATGCAACTCTACCGCAAGCTGAAGGACATCCAGGGCGAGACGCCCACCGACTTCATCCGGGGCATCCGCCTGAAGCAGGCCGAGAATCTGCTGAAGACGACCAACAAGACCGTGCAGGAAATCATGTACGACTGCGGATTCAACAACAAGGCCTATTTCTACCGCGCCTTCGCCAAGGAGTTCGGCTCCACGCCCAAGGAATACCGCGACCGCCACAAGGCCTGACGCCCGGCCGCGCGTAACCTCGGTTGTCAAAAGGGTACACTCAGCTTTCACGGGCCGGGGTTGCAAGCGCAGGATACCCCTTTGCAAGCGTAGGATACCCGTTTCCCCGCTTTTCGCTGCTTACTTTGTGCAAACCAAAGACACAAGAACCATGGATATTGCACAACGATTTCAAGAGAATCCCCTGCTGAAACCGGCAGATTTGAAGCCCTGCATCGAGGGCATGGAGATAGCTTGCCTGCTGAACCCCGGCGTGTTCCGGTGGAAGGGAAAGATAGGCCTGCTGCTCCGCGTGGCCGAACGCCCCCGGCAGCAGGACGGGAAAATCAGCTTCCCCGTTTTCGACGAGCGGGGCGAGATTAAGGTACTGACGTTTGACAAGGATGACCCCGAACTGGACGCCTCCGACCCGCGCGTCATCCTATACCGGGGACAGAACTACCTGACCACCATGTCCTACCTGCGCCCCGTGTTCAGCGCCGACGGCATCCATTTCGCGGAAGACGAAGCCGTCCGTCCCCTCTACGGCAAGGGGGAACTGGAGAGCTTCGGCATCGAGGACTGCCGCGTGGCCACCATCGGCGATACTTACTACCTGACCTATTCCGCAGTGTCGCCCGTGGCTGTGGGCGTGGGGCTGATAACCACGCGCGACTGGCAGACGTTCGACCGCCGGGGGATGATTTTCCCGCCCCATAACAAGGATTGCGCACTGTTCGAAGAAACCATCGGCGGCATGTATTACGCTTTCCACCGCCCCAGCAGCCCCGAACTGGGCGGAAACTACATCTGGCTGGCCCAGTCGCCCGACGGCGTGCATTGGGGGCAGCACCGTTGCGTGGCCACCACTCGCCCCGGCTGTTGGGACGAGGCGCGGGTGGGAGCCGGAGGACCGCCCATCAGGACGCCCGAGGGATGGCTGGAGATTTACCACGGCGCGACGAAGGAGCACCGCTATTGCCTGGGCGCCCTGCTGCTGGACCTGCAAGACCCTTCGAAGGTGCTGGCGCGCAGCGCGGAACCCATCATGGAGCCGCTGATGCCCTACGAGCAGGCCGGGTTCTTCGGCAACGTGGTCTTCAGCAACGGGCACTACGTGGACGGGGACACCATCTACCTGTACTATGGCGCCAGCGACGAGGTCATCTGCGGCGCGCGCCTCTCCATCGAACAGATTCTGCAAACCCTCCGATAATCCCCCCGCGCCATGTTTACCCGACTGAACAAAGAAATCGCGTTCTTCCGCCAGAAGCCGCACAACATGCAGGTCTTGCTGCTGACCAACCTGCTCTATGCCTGCGTGCTGCCGGTGGTGGAAATCTTCGTGGGCGCCTACATCATGCGCAACACCCAAAGCCCCTCCTTTGTGGCCATGTACCAGCTGGCTATGTACATCGGCATCGTGTTGGCCTCCGTCGTGAACGGCGAACTGTTGAAGTTTTTCCGCGTCAAGCACCTGTACAGCTTCGGCATCCTGGTCAGCGGCCTTTCCATGGTCGTGATGATGGGCTTGAACACCGTGGCCTTGGGCCAACTGTTCGTGGCCGGCGTCTTCATGGGCGTGGCCTCCGGCTTCTTCTGGACCAACCGCTACCTCTTGGCGCTGAACTCCACGGCCGACGACGACCGCAACTACTTCTTCGGCCTCGAGTCGTTTTTCTTCTCCGTCTGTTCCATCGGTGTCCCCATCGTGGTGGGCGCGTTCCTGGCGTGGGCGTCGGGCCTGCGCTGGCGGGGGGAGGAGATTGGCGTCAATGCGGCCTACCAATGGGTGACCGTCGGCGTGTTCCTCGTCACCATTGCCGCCTGCGTCGTCCTCTCGCGGGGCACGTTCCAGAACCCGGCGCAGAAGAAGTGCTGGTACCTGCGCTACGACCCGTTGTGGCTCAAGATGCTGCTGCTGGCCGCGCTGAAGGGGCTGGTGCAGGGCTTCCTGGTGACGGCTCCGGCCATCCTGGTGATGTATTTCCTGGGCAGCGAGGGCAAGCTGGGGCTTATCCAGGGCTTGGGCGGGCTGGTGACGGCGTTGCTGGTCTACGTGCTGGGCCGGGTGTCGCAGCCCCGCCACCGCATCTACATCCTGGCGGGCGGCATCGTCGTCTTCCTGGCGGGCACGGTGGTCAACGGCCTCCTGTTCTCCGCCGCCGGGGTCATTGTCTTCGTCCTATGCAAGGTGCTGTTCCAGCCGCTGCACGACCTGGCCTATTTCCCCATCATGATGCGCTGCATAGATGTGGTGTCCGCCCGCGAGCGCCGCAATGAATATACCTACATCATGACGCACGAAATCGGCCTCTTCGCCGGGCGCGCCGTCGGGCTGCTGCTGTTCATCGCCCTGGCCTGGCTGGTGTCGGAAGTCTTTGCTTTGAAGTACGCCCTCGTCATTGTCGGCCTGGTGCAGTTGTCGGCCATCCCGCTGGCGGCCCACATCGTGCGGAAATGTTGACAACGGGGACGCCCGTCCGCCCCCGTGCGTGCCGCGCTTGCCCCGTCCGCACTCCGTCCATGCTTCGGGCGCATTCGGGAGATGCCCCGCACGCACTCGGGACGGGCGAAGCGAAGGACTTTGAGAACCAATTGATTACGAAAGAACTGAAAAACTGATTGCTGACCATGAAAATTCTTGACTTTATCCCTCTGTTGCTGGTGGCCGGGCTGACGGCCTGCCAACCTTCGGCCGAGCCGGTGGCGCAAGCGCGCATTGCGAGGATAGACTCCATGCCCGACTTCCCCCGGCCCTACAAGATGCTGGACTGGAAGCAGAAGGCCCGCGACTTCGACGCCTTCGCCTTCGACCACCATTCGGAACTGCCCTGTGGCCCGGTCATCTGGCTGGACGACACGCAGCGCAACTTGCCGCAGACCACCTTCGGCATCTACACCGCCATCCACGATGTGCGCCAGGGTCCGGACCACAACGGCGGCGAGTTCCACGAGAGCCTCAACTCGATGGCGGCCGTCCTGGGCGCCACGCTGGTGGGCATCGACAAGAGCCGCCAGGACGGGTTCAACTACGTGAAGATGCTTCAGAATTACTTCAACTCGGACACGGGCTGGAACATCATGATGAACAACACCTGCCCCGACGTGGCGCAGCTGGGCGGCGGATACGGGCGCGACTGGTGGTACGACGTGCTGCCCAACGCCCTGTTCTACGCCATCTGCGACCTCTATCCCGGCATCGACGGAGCCGAAGCCCTGCAACGCACCATCGCCGAACAGTTCTACAAGGCCGACTCCGTCCTGGCCGGCAACTACGACTATTCCTACTTCGACTACGGCCGCATGAAGCCCATGCGCAATGCCATCCCCTACCAGCAGGATGCTGCCGGCGGCCACGGCTACGTGCTCTACGCCGCCTGGCAGAAGTTCCGCGACCCGCGCTACCTGCGGGGAGCCATCTCGGCCATCGACGCCCTGCACGCCCAGCGCGAGAGCCGCTTCTACGAAATCCTCCTCCCCCTGGGCATCTACACCGCCGCTCGCCTGAACGCTGAGCATGGCACGCGGTACGACCTGGGCAAGATGCTCGGTTGGGCCTTCGACGGCTGCACCAGTCCCACCGGGCGGACCGGCTGGGGCATCATCGTCGGTCGTTGGGGCGGCTACGACGTCAGCGGCCTGCAAGGCAGCACCACCACCGGCTATGCTTTCCTGATGAACAGCGTGAAGATGGCCTGGCCCTTGGTGCCGATGGTGAAGTACCAGCCGCAGTATGCCGTGGCCATCGGCAAGTGGATGCTGAACAACGCCAACGCCTGCCGCCTCTTCTACCCCAATGAACTGGACGACCGCCACCAGTGGTTGCCGCAGATGAAGGACATCACCCGGGGCATCGTGGCCTACGAGGGCCTCATCCGCGAGGACAACTACGGCCGCCCCGACCTGGAAGGCATCAGCCCCATGGGCATCGGCGACGGCCCGCGCTGGAACCCGAAGAATCCGCCTGAGTCGATGTTCAGCCTGTACAGCACGTCGCCCGTCGGCATCCTGGGCGCCATTGTCGACACCACCGACGTGGAGGGCATCCTGCGCCTGGACTGCAATTGCACCGACTTCTATGCCGATCGCAGCCGTCCCGTCTACCTGCTCTACAATCCCTATGACGAAGACAAAACCGTTACCTACCGGCCCGCTTCCGCCGCCGCCTTCGACCTCTACGACCGCCTCGCCGGCACCTGCCTGGCTCGCGACGCCCGGCCGTCGGACGTCCTCACGGTCAGCGTGCCCGCCAAAGGGGCTTGCCTGCTTGTCGAGCAGGCGGCCGGAAGCCCGCCCGGGAAATGACCTTTATAACCAACCTAATTATCAACTTCAAATCATTGTAACATGAAAAGGACATTACTGATTGCTTTGAGCCTGCTGTGCTACACCTCTGTAGCCTGGGCTCAGGAGAAGAATGTGAGTGGCGTGGTGAAAGACGCCAAGACCGGCGAACCTCTCTCCGGCGCCACTGTTGCCATCCAAGGCACCGCCACGGGGACCATCACCGACCTCGACGGCGCCTACTCGCTGGCGGTCGACCCGCAGGGCACGCTGGCCGTATCCTACGTCGGCTACGAAAGCCGCACGGTGGCCGTCAACGGCCGCACTGTGGTCAACATCTCTTTGCAGGAAGACTTGAGCCTGCTGGACGAAATCGTCGTCGTCGGCTACGGCACGCAGAAGAAGAGCGACCTGACCGGCTCCATCTCGTCCGTCTCGGCAGAAGAAGTCAAGAACTACGCCGTGTCCGACGTCTCGCAACTGCTGACGGGCAAGGCCGCCGGCGTCTACGTCGCCTCCAGTTCCGGCCAGCCCGGCGCTAACGCCGTCGTCCGCATCCGTGGCTTGGGCTCGGTGAACGACAACAACCCGCTGTACATCGTCGACGGGCAGCCGCTGGACAACCTGAACAACCTGAACCCCTCGGACATCGACCGCATAGAGGTGCTGAAGGACGCGTCGGCCTGCGCCATCTACGGTTCGCGCGGCTCGAACGGCGTCATCCTCGTCACCACCAAGAAGGGCGAGGCCGGCAAGACCTCCATCTCGCTGGATGCCTACGTCGGATTCAAGAGCAGCTACAAGGCGCTGGAGATGTGCAACAGCGAGGAGTTCTACCACTTCATCCACGAAGCCTACCGGAACGCCGGCCAGGAACTGAACCCCAACTTCGACAAACTGTACGAGCGCGGCTACGACACGAACTGGTGGGACGAGGCCACGCAGACCGGCTTCAACCAAAACTACAACCTGAGCATCCGCAAGGGAACTGACCGTATGCGCACTTCGCTGAGCATTGGCTACCTGAGCGACGAAGGCGCCATCATCACCACCGAGTTCGACCGCCTCTCGCTGCGCCTGAACCAGGAGTACGACCTCATCAAGGACCGTGTGACCGTCGGCGCCAACATCGGCGTGGCCAAGACGAAATCGCGCGACACCTCGTCGCTGCCCCGCTTCGACTTCATCATCCAGGCAGACCCGTTCACGCCCGTCATCAACCCGCTGGTAGACCCTTCGTCGCCCAACTACGAGTACGACAAGTACGCGCCCACCGAGTATGCCTTCAATCCCAACCCCGTGGCCTACCTGAACCTGTATGACCGCAAGACCGAATACTTCAACGTCTACGGCAACGTATTCGCCAACGTCAAGCTGTTCAAAGGCTTCAGCTACCGCTTCCAGTACAGCTTCGAGCGCAACCACAGCCTCTACACCAACTTCCTGCCCGAGTATGAGTCGGTCTTCTCCGAATACAACATGGCCAACCGCGAGAGCAAGTACAACACCACGACGCAACTGAGCAAGAACAACGGCATCGTCTTCAATTCCGTGGTCGAGAACCAGTTCAACTACGACATCTCCTTCGGCAAGCACGCCCTGAACGCCATGGTGGCCACCAGCTACGAGCGTTACACCAGCGAGACGGCCAATGCCTTCAAGTCCGGCGGACCGGGCAACGACGAAGCTTTCCAGGTGCTCAACTCGCAGACCACGGGCGACCAGGCCACCGGCACGAAGGCCGAAAGCGTCATCCTCTCCTACCTGGGGCGCATCAACTACAACTACAACGACACCTACCTGGCCACGGTCAGCTTCCGTGCCGACGGCTCTTCGCGCTTCGCCAAGGGCAACCGCTGGGGCTACTTCCCCTCCTTCTCCCTGGGATGGAGAATCAGCAACGAGCCTTTCTTCCGGAGCCTGCACTGGGACAAGGTGGTGGACAACATCAAGCTGCGCGTGGGCTGGGGGCAGAACGGCAACCAGCGCATCAACAACAACGCGGCGCTGACGCTGATTGGCAGCGGCGTGGACGACAAGTGGTGGTATGGCGACTCGTTCGTGTCGGGCTACCTGCCCACGAACATGGGTAACGCCGACATCCGCTGGGAGACGAGCCAGCAGACCAACTTCGGCGTCGACCTGGCCTTCTTCAACAGCCACCTGGACCTGACGCTGGACTACTACATCAAGAAGACGAAGGACATGCTGCTGCAAGTGCCCATGCCCGAGTTCTCGGCCTATCCGAACAACCCGTGGAGCAACGCCGGCGACGTGCGCAACAACGGTTTCGAGATGAACCTGAACTACCGCAACTCCTTCAACGACTTCCATTACAGCATCGGCCTGAACCTGTCTACCTACAAGACGGAAGTGACGCGCCTGACCACCGACAACGACTACTACCTGACCGGCTCCGTCAGCCGCACCTACGTCGGAGGGCCGATGGGACGCTTCTACGGCTACCAGCAGGTCGGCATCTTCCAGAACTGGGACCAAATCAACAACTACGTGAAGGACGGGCAGAAAATCCAGCCCGATGCCCAGCCCGGCGACTTCATCTTTGCCGACCTGAATGACAACGGCTCCATCGACGACGGCGACCGCACCTTCATCGGCGACCCGAACCCGGACCTGATTTACGGCTTCAACATCGGCCTGAGCTGGAAGAACTTCGACCTCTCGCTGGCCTTCCAGGGGATGCTGGGCAACGACATCTACAACTATACGAAGTCCTTCGGCCTGCCCGGCGCGCAGAACGGCCTGCGCGAAGCCTACACCAACGCCTGGCGGCAGGAGGGAGACGACGCCGACTGGCCCCGCATCAGCACCGTGGACAACAACAAGAACTACGGCAACGCCTCCAGTTGGTACGTGGAGAACGGCTCGTTCCTCCGCCTGCAAAACGCGCAACTGGGCTACAACCTGCCCCGCCGGTGGTGTGAAAAGACGAAAGTCCTCTCTTCTTTGCGCGTCTACGTCAGCGGGCAGAACCTGCTGACCTTCACCAAGTACAGCGGCATCGACCCCGAAATCGGGCAGAACAACCCGCTGGACATGGGCTACGACAACACGCGCTACCCGACGTCGCGCGTCATCACCTTCGGCATCAATGCCAGTTTCTAATCATTCTCTCACCTCTTATAAACATCGACATTATGAAAAGACTATTCACATATTCCCTGATATTCGCACTGGGATTGGCCGGCTCGGGCTGTGCCGACTTGCTGGACACGACCACTTACGGCCAGCAGACCAGCGAGACTTTTTATAAGACTGACGCGCAGATTGGCGAGGCTCTGACGGGCGCTTACCTGAAACTGCGTGTGAAGTGGAACGAATACATCCTGGACCATTGCCTCATCGGCGACGTGACGACGGACGACGCGCTGAAGGGCGGCGGCAGCGAGGGCGACATGGCGGAGATGTATGACATGGAGCAGTTCCTCACCCAGCCCACCAACGCCGAAGTGGCCCGCCGCTGGCGCCTGCTCTACGGTCTGGTGAACCGCTGTAACGACGTCATCTACTACGGCCCCTCGGCCCAGGGAGACAAGGAACTGATAGCGCGCTACATCAACGAGGCCAAGGCGTTGCGCGGCTTCGGCTACTACTTCCTTGTGACGTCTTTCGGCGATGTGCCCCTGCTGACCGAGCCTCTCACGCCCGACGAGGTGATTGCCACCCCGCGCGCGCCGCAGGAACAGGTCTACCAGCTGATTATCCAAGACCTGACGGACGCCGCCGAGGGCCTGCCCGAGAAGGGCGGTTACCCGGAGTCGGACCAATACCGCGTCACCCGGGGCATGGCGCTAATGATGCTGGGCAAGACCTACATGTTCCGCTACGACTACCCGAATGCCGAGAAGGCGTTCTACGAGATTGTCAGTTCGCAGAAGTACAACCTCCTGCCGCAGTATGGCTGGAACTGGTTCAAGGAGTACGAAAACAGCATAGAATCGGTCTTCGAGATACCGAACCAGATGTATGACAAGAACGTGGGCACCGGCACCAACGTGCCCCACTTCTTCACCACCCGCGACGCCATCACCGGCTACGGCGGCTACGGCTTCCACTGCCCGACGCAAGACCTGTGGGACGCTTACGACCCCGACGACCCCCGCCTGACATACGTCTTCACGCAGAAAGGCGACCGCTACGCAGGCGACACGCAGACGCAGGAAAATGCCCTGTCGCCCTCGGGCTACCACGACTACAAGTACACGGTGCCTGCCGTCGACAAGGTGGGCTGGGACGTCTGGCTCATCCCCTACAACGTCCGCTTCCTGCGCTACGCCGACGTCCTCCTGCTCTATGCCGAGGCGTTGAACGAGAACGGCAAGTCCGGCGAAGCGCTGACCTACCTCAACCTGGTGCGCAAACGCGCCCGCGAGACCGACCCCGTCGACCCGCGCCGCGACATCCAAGTCTACATCCCGCCCACGACGGACGCTACATTGCCCGACATCACCACGACCAACAAGGACGAGTTGCGCCAGATTATCTGGGACGAACGCCGCCGCGAACTGGCCATGGAGGGCTGGCGGCGCGAAGACCTCATCCGGCAGAAACGCTACGGCGAGGTGATGAAGGCCTATGCCACGAAGTACAATACGACCAAGGGCGCCCGCTTCGAGGAGGACCGCGACTACCTGCTGCCCATCCCGCAGGCGGAAATAGACCGGACGAACAACATCGTGACCCAGAATCCGAATTACTAACACCATAAACACTTTTACCCCATGAAACAGACTCTTATCTTACTGGCCTGCGCTTCGGCCCTTTGCGCCTGCGGCGGAAACAGCGAGAAAATCACCGACTACGACAACCAGGAAGGTGTGTTCGAATGGCAGTTCCCCAACAAGGACAACGAGAAAGCCTGGCACTACTACTCGTACAGCACCGAACGCTGGTGGGGCGACTTCCCCAAGGACATCAAGGTGCCGCAAGACATGTACAAGACCTATCCCTGGGCCATCGGTCCCTGCACCAAGTATGAACACAATCCCGTGCTCCGGCCCACGCCCGGAGCCTGGGACAAGGGACGCTTCGGCGGCGGCGTGCACAACGGCAGCGTCGTGGTGAAGGACGGTGTCTTCTACTACGTCTATCGCGGCGAGCAGCCCATCGACGTCAAGCAGGACACGCCCATCGACTACATCTGCGACATCGGCGTGGCCACCAGCACCGACGGCATACACTTCGTGAAAGATACGCTCAACAGCCCCTTCTTCCGCAAAGGCGAAGACCGCAAGTATAGTTACGAAGACGTCAACCTCGTGAAGAAGGGCGACACCTACTACCTCTTCTGCAACCAATGGTACTGGCCGGACCAGCAAGACTACACGCAGAACGGCACCTTCTTAGCCACCTCGAAAGACTTGCGCCACTGGGAGAAGGTGGGCATCGTCTTCCCCGAAGCCAAGCGCACGCACCGCAACGGCGTCGTCCTACAGAATCCGCGCAATGAGGCCGTGCAGGTCAACGGCAAGTACATCATGTACCTCAACGACGGCCTGATTGCCTATTCCGACGACCTCATCCATTGGGAGTCGAAGGAGAACCCCCACCGCTGGCCCGGCGGCGAAGGATGTTTCGCCCTGTGCGACCACACTTCGGCTGACCCCGACCGGATAGTCCTCTTCACCGGCGGCAACCACACGGGCCACTTCTATGCCATCGGCGAGGTGCTGCTGTCGAAGAAAGACCCCGAAAAGGCGTTGGACTACCTGCCCGCGCCTGTCCTGGCCGCCAACCCGCACTATCCTTATGAGAACGGCTACACGGCCGACGCGCCTTTCCGCCCCATCTCCGCCTTCAGCGACTGCATCTTCTTCAACGGCTTGACGCTGCACGACGGGCGGTGGTGGTTCTACTACGGCGGCAGCGAATACTACACGTGCCTGGCACATTCACCTTATCAGAACAACAAGTAATCCGGTAGTTTATGAAGACTTACATGAAATCATACATACTCGCCCTGCTGGCCGCCGGACTGGCCGCCGCCGCCCCGGCGCAGCAACTCAGCATCGGCCGCATCGAGCAGATGCCGAACAAGCCGGAGCCGTACATCATGCGCGACTGGAAACAAGTGGCCTTGGGCTACGACTCGCTGGTCTACGACATCCACCGCAAGGGGCAGTACCTCCCCCTGACCCGCATCACTTCGCAGACCGAGAACTTCCCCGGCCGGAAGTCTTACCTGCAATACACTTTCGTGGGTTCGGTCGACACGTTGAAGACGGAGTCCATCAACACTTTCATGTCCATCATTGGAGCTACCCTCTGCGGCGTGGACAAGACCCGTTCCTTCGGTCAGAACTGGGTGCTGATGTCCGAAGAGTTCTTCAACCGCAAGAACGGGCTGAACCTCTATGGCAACCGGACGAACTCCGTCACCGGCAACGACTGGTGGTACGAACTGATTCCCAACGTCCTTTTCTACCAACTCTATGACCTCTATCCCGACGTGGGCGACTTCCGCCGTCAGTTCACCGTCGTGGCCGACCGTTGGCTGGAGTGCGTGAAAGCCTTGGGCGGCGACCCTGAAAAGGGAACCTTGCCCGAGACCAACTACCGCGCCTTCAACTTCGCCACGATGAAGCCCTTGCTGGGCAGCGTGCCCGAACCCGAGTCGGCCGGGGCCATGGGCTGGCTGTTCTACATGGCTTATTCACAGACCGGACACAAGAAATACCTCGACGCCGCCAAACTCTGCATGGAGCGGTTCTCCAGCTTCACTACCAGCCCCACCTACGAGTTGCAGTATCTTTACGGCACGCTGTGCGCCGCGCGCATGAATGCCGAGTTGGGTACGGACTACGACCTGCACAAGATGCTGAACTGGTGTTTCGACGTAGGGCCGCTGCGTCAGTGGGAGCATACCTTGGGCTGGGGTTGCGTCGTAGGACGTTGGAACGGCATGGACGTGTCGGGCATGATGGCCGCCGTCAGCCGCGAGGGCGAGACTACGTGGGGCGACTATGCCTTCGTCATGAACGCCTTCCAGCAGATGGGCACCCTGGCGCCGCTGGTGCGCTACAACGACCGCTACGCGCGGGCCATCGGCAAGTACCTGCTGAATGCCGCCAATGCCAACCGCCTGTTCTACTCGAAGTACCTGCCCGTCGAGAACCAGGACTGCGCGGAGTGGTCGCGCAAGTATGACCCGCATTCCTACATCGCCTACGAGGCCGTGCGGCAGTATAAAGACGGCAAAAGCCCCTTCGCCACCGGCGACGCCATGTCCCAAGGCTGGGCGCGGACCAACTTGTCGCTTTACAGTTCGGCTCCTGTCGGCTACCTGGGCGGCATCCTGGAGAAGACCGACGTCGAGGCCATTCTGAAGTTCGACTTGACTAAGACCGACTTCTTCCACCGTGCGGCTTATCCTACTTCTTTGTTCTATAACCCGTACGAAACCAGCCAGCAGGTCAGCTTCGACCTGGGTCAGGAAACCTGCGACGTGTACGATGCCGTGTCTAACACCTTCCTGGCCAAAGGCGTGAAAGGCATCTGGCGTTTCGACATCCCGGCCGACGCAGCTGTCGTGCTGGTGAAGTGTCCCGCAGGCGGCACGCTCAGCCGGGAGGGGGCGAAGCTGCTGGTGGACGGAGTTGTCATTGATTACAACCACCCCTAAATCATCTTGCGTATGGACAACGAATTTCAACCGGATTACCGGAACATACTGAAGGTGCTCTACAACCAGCGACCCGACTACCTGCCGCTATACGAGCACCACATCGACCCGCCTTTCATCGCCAAGTGCATCGGGCGCGAGCTTTCGATAGACGACTGCGTGACCGACGCCGACCTGGACGACTACTTCCGCACGTACATCGGCTTTTGGCGAGACAATACCTACGATGCCTTCGACTACGAGGCGGCCGTCTGCGAAATCTATCCCGGCCACGGGGCCATCTTCGGCGGAATGCCTGGCCCCATCCAGACGCGCGACGACTTCGAAAGGTACCCCTTCGACGAGTTGCCCGCGCTGTTCTGGCGGAAGTACGCCCCGCGCTTAGAGTCCATCCGCCGCGTCATGCCCCCCGGCATGAAGGCTTACGGAGGCTGCGGCTACGGCATCTTCGAATCGGCGCAGGACTTGGTTGGCTACGAAAACTTGTGCGTCATGCAGTATCTCGACCCCGAACTGTTCACCGACTTGTTCAACAAGATAGGCGAGTTGTACCAGGCGTTGTGGACGGAGATGGTGCGCCGTTACAGCGACATCTTCGTGTTCTTCCGCATGGGCGATGACCTGGGACACCGCACGGCCACGATGCTCGAACCGGATGCCATCCGCCGGTTCATCCTGCCGCAACACAAGAAGGTGGTAGACATCGTGCATGCCGCCGGAAAGAAGTTCCTGCTGCACAGTTGCGGCAACATCTTCGAGGTAATGCCCGACATCCTGGCCACGGGCATCGACGCGAAGCATTCCAACGAAGACCAGATTGCTCCCTTCGACCGCTGGGTGGATGATTATTCGGAGCGAATCGGGCTCTTCGGAGGCTTCGACATGAACTACCTGATTTTGCATCCCTACGACGAAGTCTACCGGAAGGTGCTGGAAGAAGGCACGCGCTTCCGGACCAAGGCACGGGGGTATGGATTGGGGTCGGGTAATTCGATTCCCGACTACATGCAGGTCGAGGGCTACCGGGCCATGATAGACGCCGTGAAAGAAATCCGGCGGAGAGAACGTAACATTAATAAATAGGAGAAAGCAGATTTATGAGCGACAATAACGTATTGGAACAGATAGCCACTTGCGTGGAATACGGGAAACTGAACGCCAAGATGGCCTACCCGCCCTTCCTGAAGGGGCAGGATGGTGTGGAAGAACTGGTGCCGCAAGCCCTGGCCGGAGGCGCCGCCCCTAACGACATCCTGACCCACGGGCTGATAGTAGGCATGAGCCGCATCGGCGTGAAGTTCAAGGAGAACAAAGTCTTCGTCCCCCAGGTACTGATGAGCGCCAAGGCCATGAACATCGGCATGGATTTCCTGAAACCTTACTTTGCCGACGGCTCCGTGCAGCGCAAAGGGAAGTTCATCATCGGAACCGTCGAAGGCGACCTGCATGACATCGGCAAGAACCTGGTTTCCATGATGGTGGAAGGCAACGGATATGAGGTCATCGACCTGGGCGTGAACGTTCCGGCCGAGAGGTTCGCGGCGGCTGCACGCGAGCATCCGGGGGCTTTCATCGGCATGTCGGCCCTGCTGACTACTACGATGGTCAACATGGAGGGGATAAACCGCGCCATCAAGCAGGAAGACGCCTCGGCCGTGACCTTCGCCGGAGGGGCGCCCGTCAGCGAGGAGTTCGCGAAGAGCATCGGCATCGACTATTACACGGAAGAGCCGCAAGAACTGGTGGAGATTCTGAACAAGCTGACCGGCTATGAACGATGTGCGTGAACAAGCCGTGACCGTTGCCGACTGGCTGCCCGATGTGAAGGAGGTGCTGGCTGAGATGGGCTATCCCGGCGGCCGGGAAGCAGACCCCTTCCTCGGGCAGCAGGTCGGGGAACTGATGGGCAGTCTGGTCGGAAAGGTCGAACCTCTCTTTGCCTACCGCATCGTTCCCGCCCGGGTGGACGAGAACGGCGGGACGGTGTGGGCGGCAGACACCTGCCTGAAGACGGGGCATGTCATCACTCCGCTGATGCGGGGCGTCTCGGCATTCGCCATCTTCGCGGCCACGGCGGGGGAGTACCTGACCCGGCGGATGAGGCTGGCGGCACAGGAGCATGACGTGTTGGAAGAATACCTGCTGAGCGCCATCGGTTCGTGCGTGGCCGAGAAGGCCGGCGACTGCATGGAGCATACTTTGCAGGCCGATATCGGCGAGTGGAAGCACACCCGCCGTTTCAGCCCCGGCTATTGCGGCTGGCCGCTGTCCGACCAACGGGAGGTGTTCCGCCTGCTGGGGGGAGAGCCTTGCGGGATTACCTTGTCCGACTATTGCCTGATGTCCCCCATCAAGTCCATCAGCGGCTTGGTGGGCATCGGGCGCGAGGTGAACCAGCACCAGTACGGCTGCGCGCTGTGCGATTTGGAATCTTGTTATAAACGGAAAAAGAAAAAACTATGAGCAGAAACATGACACAGTGGGCCTCGGCCCTGATGGCGAAGCGCGAGCGTTCCGCTATCCCCATCCTGACGCATCCGGGCATAGAGATGTGCGGCCGCAACGTGCAAGAGGCCGTGACCGATGGGCGGGTGCATTACCAGGCCATCCGTAAACTGTGCGACGCGTATCCGTCGGCAGCGGCTACGGCCATCATGGACCTGACCGTGGAGGCGGAAGCCTTCGGCGCGGAAGTGGCTTTTGCCCCGGATGAGGTGCCCAATGTGACAGGCGTCTTGGTGAAAAGCATGGACGATGTGGAAGAACTGGAAGTGCCGGACGTCAGCCGGGGCAGGATTCCTCAATACCTGATGGCCGACCGCTTGGCGGCCGAAAACATCCTCGACCGTCCGACGCTGGCGGGCTGCATCGGCCCGTATTCGCTGGCCGGCCGTCTGATGGGCATGACGGAAATCATGACAGGGATCTATACAGACCCCGAACTGGTGACACTTTTGTTGGAGAAATGCACGGAGTTCCTGTTGCGCTATTGCCAAGCCATCAAAGCGACCGGCGTAGGCGGGGTTATCATGGCAGAGCCGGCTGCCGGACTTCTCTCGTTGGAAGACTGTTCGGCCTATTCGTCCGTGTATGTCAAGCGCATCGTCGGGCAGGTACAGGATGACTCGTTCTGGGTCGTGCTACACAACTGCGGGAATACCGGCCATTGTACGCCGGCCATGGTAGAGACCGGGGCGAAAGGCCTGCACTTCGGCAACCGGGCGGACATGGCGGAGGCGTTGGAGGCTTGTCCTGCCGATTGCCTCGTCATGGGGAACCTCGACCCGGTGGGCTGCCTGAAGACTGCCACGGCCGGAGAGGTCTACCGGGCCACTTCGCAATTGCTGGAACAGACGTCCGGCTTCGCCAACTTTGTGTTGTCTACCGGTTGCGACGTCCCGCCGCAGGTGCCTGGAGAGAACATCGCCGCGTTCTACCGCGCGCTCCGAGAGTATAACGAATCCCGTTCAGTCGGATAACCCAAAACATTTCTTTGCCATGAATCTGAAAAAGCATGCTGCCCCGCTCGTCCCCCTGATTCTCTCGTTCTTCATCATGGGCTTTGTGGACGTGATAGGGGTGACGACCAATTTTGTGAAAGAAGACTTTGGCCTGTCCGATTCCTTGGCCAATGTCTTTCCCTCCTCCGTGTTCCTGTGGTTCTTGCTGTTGTCCGTCCCCATCGGTCTGTGGATGAACCGCGTGGGTTGCCGCAAGACGTTGGCCTTGGGCGTGGTAGTGACGGGTGCGGCTCTGTTGTTGCCCTATGTAGCCGGCGGGTTGGGCGGCATCCTGGCCTCGTTCTGCCTGTTGGGGATAGGGAATACGCTGATTCAGGTCTCCATCAATCCGTTGGCGGCGTGCGTGGTTAGTGGAAAGAAACTGGCTGGCGCCTTGACTTTCGGGCAGTTCATGAAGGCAATGGCCTCTTTCTTAGGGCCGGTGTTGGCTGCCTGGGCGGTGGGCGCCACGGGGCATTGGCAGCCGTTGTTTCTGGGGATGTCTGCCGTGGCTTTCCTGGTGGCGGCCGGGTTGATGCTTGTGCCCGTCCGCGAAGGGCAGACGCTTCGTCCTTCGTCGTTCGGGCAGTGCGCCTCGTTGTTGAAAGACAAGTTCATCCTTCTGCTTTTCATCGGCATCCTTTGCCATGTCGGCATGGATGTGGGCATTAACGTGACGTTGCCGAAGATTTTCGTCGAGCGTCTGCATTGCACTTCTGCCGAGGCCGGCTATGCTTCGAGCGCCTATTTCTTGTTCCGCACGGTAGGCTGCCTGGGTGGAGCGTTCCTGTTGGCGCGTTGTTCGGCACGGCGGTTCTTCCAGGGCAGCCTGCTTGCCTTGGGCGCGGGCATTGCGGGACTGTTCTTCTTCGACCGCGAGCCGTTGCTTTATGTTTCCATCGTGCTGCTGGGACTGGGCAATTCCAATGTCTTTTCCCTCATCATCTCCCAAGGACTGCTGCATCGGCCCGATGCGCGCAACGAAGTGTCGGGGCTGATGGTGATGGGCTTGGTGGGCGGTGCCGTTTTCCCCTTGCTCATGGGCTTTTTGTCCGATGCCGTGGGGGCGCAGTGGGGAGCGGTGCTGGTGCTGTGCCTGGGTCTGGCCTACCTGGCTGTCGTGGGGCTGCGCGTACGCGACTAACGCCGCGCACGTCTTCTCTCTCACTTCCCCTCCTTCGCCTTGAAAGCCAGTGCGTACATCCGCATCTGCTTCACCATGGCCAGCAGGCCGTTGCTGCGGGTGGGCGAGAGGTGCTCGCGCAGGCCGATGCGGTCGATGAAGTAGAGGTCGGCCGAGAGGATTTCGTCGGGGGTGTGGCCGGAGAGCACGCGGATGAGCAGGGCGATGATGCCTTTCACGATGAGGGCGTCGCTTTCGGCGCGGAAGACGAGGCGGCCCCCTTCGTCGTCGGCCTGGAGCCAGACGCGGCTCTGGCAGCCTTCGATGAGGTTCTGGTCAGTCTTATACTGAGGGTCGAGCGGCTCTTGCTCGTTGCCCAGGTCTATCAGCAACTGGTAGCGGTCCATCCAGTCGTCGAAGTCGCTGAACTCGGCGATGATTTGGTCTTGGGTTTCGTTGATAGTCATATTTAAATGAAGAATTAAGAATGAAGAATTAAGAATTAGTTTAATGAAGAATTAAGAACGAAGAATGAAGAATTGAGAATAAAGAATGGTCCCTGCGGGACGGAATGAAGAATTTGTCCGCAGGCTGGATGCCTTGGGAGGGAAATTCTTCATTCTTAATTCTTCATTTAATTCATTTTTCGTTGTAGATGACGGCGGCGACGGTCTGCCCCACGGCGTTGAGGGTGGCGGGGTCGATGACGTCCATGTTGTCGGCGTGCGTGTGCCAGAAGTCGCCGAAGCCGCTGTCGGCCTGCGGGTCGTAGTTGATGATGTCGACGCAGGGGATGCGCGTCAGGTTGTAGACGTAGATGTGGTCGTCGGTCACTTCCATGCCGTCTTCCTGGGGGAAGAAGCTGCCGAAGCCCAGGCTGTGGGCCGTGTCCCAGATTTTCTTCACCTGCGCGGGGGCGGTGCGTTGCGAGAAGGGTTCGCGGTAGAACGTCGCGCCGCGTCCGCCCACCATGTCGAGCAGGATGCCGTAGCGGGCGTTGTAGCCCTGCACGTGGGGCACGCGGCCCCAGTATTGCGAGCCCAGGCACCAGGTGTCGGCCTTGTACGCGCCCCGGTGGAAGGTGGGGATGCCGTAGTCTTCGGCGTCGAAGAAGATGATATCCACGCCGATGGCGGGCGCCTGCTGCTGGATGAGGCGGGCCAGTTCGAGGAGGACGCCCACGCCGCTGGCTCCGTCGTTGGCTCCGAGGATGGGCTGGCGTTGCTTCTGTTTGTCGCGCTCGGAGTCGGCGTAGGGACGGCTGTCCCAGTGGGCGCAGAGCAGGACGCGGCGGCGGTTGCCGGGCTGGAAGGAGCCGATGATGTTGCGCGCCTTGAGGATGGTATTGTCGTAGGCCACGAGGTCGGCTTCCTGCACGTGGACGGTGGCGCCGAACTGTTTCAATTTGCCGATGAGGTAGTCGCCGCAGGCGCGGTGGGCGGCGGTGTTGGGCACGCGGGGGCCGAAGTCCACCTGCTCCTTGACGTAGCGGTAGGCGCTGTCGGCACAGAAGGGGGGCGCCTGGACGGCGGCCGTGGTCTCGGCGGGGGTGGCGGGCGACGGGGTGTCGGCCGCCGTCTTGCGGTTGCTGCCGCAGGCCGCGATGGCTATCGCCGTCAGCAGGGCGGCGGCGATGAGGGGATAGTGTCGTTTCGTTGTCATCTTTGTTTCAGTGTCTTGTTCTTGTTTATTTTATCCAAATATCAGCCTTGTTTCTTTCCGTCCCACTTCCAGGCGGGCTTGCGCGCCGCAGACGAGGGGGAAGTTGTCGGTGACGTGCCCCACGGGGAAGTCGAAGCAGACGGGGCACGTGCATCCGTCCATGACGTCGGCCAGGGCGTCGAGCAGGGGCTTGCCCAGCGAGAGCGTCTCCTTGTACTCGGTGAACTGCCCGACGATGATGCCGCTGACGCGCCTGAGCACGCCTCCTAAGCGGAGGTTGTAGAGCATCCGCTCGACGGCATGGGGCCGTTCGCCCACGTCTTCGAGGAAGAGCAGCGTGCCCTCCGGCGGGAAGTCCCAGGGCGTGCCGCGCAGGCCGTAGAAGACGGAGAGGTTGCCGCCGCGCAGCGTGCCCGTGGCCTTTCCCCGGCGGTTCAGGCGGTGGGCGGGGCAGGCGTAGGCCGTGCCCGTCCGCGTGTCGCCGTGGGGCGTGCCGAAGAGGATGTCGTGCAGGGCGCGGAGGGCGGGGTCGTTGTCAGGCTCCACGGTCAGGTGGCGCGCCATGGGGGCGTGGAGCGAGGCGAATCCGGCGCGCTGGCAGGCGGCGTGCAGGGCGGTGATGTCGCTGAACCCGACGAGCCACTTGGGACTCTGCGCGAAGCGCGTGAAGTCGAGCCGCTCCAGCAGGTGCACGGCTCCGTATCCGCCCCGGCTGCAGAGGATGGCGCGTACCGTGGGGTCGTCCATGGCCTGTTGCAGGTCGGCCAGGCGTTCGTCGATGGTGCCGGCGTAGGTGCCGCAGGCTCCTTCGGCGTGGGGCGCGAGGATGGGCTCGAGTCCCCACGAGCGCAGCCGCCCGGTGGCCCCGCGCAGGAAGTAGGGGTCTATCTTGCTCGAAGGGGAGAGGATGACGACGCGGTCGCCGGGGCGGAGGCGGGGGGGGTATGTGAAATCTGTCTGACCTTCCATGGCTCTTTTTCTTGTATTTCGGTGCAAAAATACATCTTTTGCCGGAGAATCCCGCATTTGGCGGTTGCCATTTTGCGGGCGCAAAAAAAGAGAGCCACATTGCTGTGGCTCTCTCTTCGCGGGTGGTGTCACCAGGAATCGAACCGGGGACACAAGGATTTTCAGTCCTTTGCTCTACCAACTGAGCTA
Source organism: uncultured Bacteroides sp. (assembly GCA_949288585.1). Lineage (GTDB taxonomy): Bacteria > Bacteroidota > Bacteroidia > Bacteroidales > Bacteroidaceae > Bacteroides. The sequence continues at coordinate 39,004 of CASEKR010000008.1, forward strand.
TGACACCATTTCCTTTTCGTTTGCGGGTGCAAAGGTAGGTTGTTTTTTTGATTCCTGCAAGCTTTTGCGGAAAAAAAGCAAAAAAAATGCCGTTTCCCTTGCGGAAGCGGCATTTTTACGGTTCTTTCCCGGTGCGGCAGGGGCTTAGTCAATGTTCGGGTTGATGCTGTGCCAGTCTTTGATGGCGGGCAGCACGCCCATTTCGATGACTTCGTCGCGCAGCGAGCAGAGGTGCTTGTAGCTTTCCTGCAGCTTGGCTTCTTCCTCGGGCGTGCCGTTCAGTTCTTTGTAGTGCACGCCGTCCTTCGTGATTTCAGTTTCCATGGCCATCATGATGTGGTCGAAGCCGTGGCTGTGCACGTACGTGCCTGCCGGCCAGCGGAAGGCTGCGCCGCCCATGGCTGCCGCAATCATTTCGATGGAGACGTATGCGGGGCTTTGGAAGGAGGAGCGGCCGCGCAGGGCGATGATGTTGGCGCCGCCTTTCGTCACCTTCGTCTGGATTTCGGCCCACTGTTCCTTGGTCAGTTCGGGCGTGCCGATGATGTCCAGCAGGGGCTTGCCGTCGACGCTGGCCGTCGATGCGTAAACGGCCATCTGTTCGCCGTGGCCGCCGTAGGTGCGGCAGTTCTTGATTTTGTCGGGGCACATGTGGAAGTGCTTGGCCAGTTCGCTGCGCAGGCGCGTGGAGTCGAGGGCGGCCAGCGTGGTCACCTGCGAGGGTTTCAGGCCGGAGTAGAGCAGCGTGATGAGGCCGGTGATGTCAGCCGGGTTGAAGATGACAACCACGTGCTTCACGTCCGGGCAGTATGCCTTCAGGTTCTTGCCGAATTCTTCGGCGATGGCGGCGTTGCCTTTCAGCAAGTCTTCGCGCGTCATGCCGGCCTTGCGGGCTGCGCCGCCCGAAGAGACAACGTACTTCGCATCCGTCAGGGCTTCCTTGATGTCGGAAGTGAAGGTGATGTTCATGCCTTCGAAGCCGCAGTGGAAGAGTTCCTCGGCCACGCCTTCCAGGCCCGGTGCGTAGGGGTCGTACAGGCAGAGGTTCGGGGTCAGGTGCATCATGATGGCGGTCTGGGCCATGTTGGAGCCGATCATGCCGGCTGCACCTACGATAGTCAGTTTCTCGTTAGTAAGGAATTCCATAACTTTATAATTTAAAAAAGTGGTTAATGATATGTCTCGTTCGTTACGATGCCGCAAAGATAAGTTTTTCTTGCGAAAAATGTTGCGCCCGAAGGGTTATATTTTATTGCAGAAAGTTATCTTACATGTACGATTTGGCGTATCTTTGTCCCCGGTACGGTTGGCGTTTGTCCCGGGTGCACTCGGCGTTTGCTTCGGGCGCACCCGGGGCGGGCGTTTCCTGCAAAGTTTGCAAGGCGTTGGCCCACAGCGCGGTAGGGAGGCGTCCGCCCCGGCCGTTCCGTGACAGTGATTTTTAGGAGAAAACGATATGGAATTAGGAAAATTCAATACAATGCGTGTGGTGAAGGCGGTGGATTTCGGCCTTTACCTGGACGGGGGCGACGAGGGCGAGATTCTGCTGCCCGCGCGTTACGTGCCCCAGGGGTGCCGCCCGGGCGACGAGTTGCGGGTGTTCATCTATTTGGATAACGAGGAGCGGCTGGTGGCCACCACCGAGACGCCCCTGGCCCAGGTGGGCGACTTCGCCTGCCTGGAAGTGGCGTGGACCAACCGCTACGGGGCTTTCCTGCGCTGGGGGCCGATGAAGGACTTGTTTGTGCCCTTCCGCGAGCAGAAGGCGCGGATGGAGGTGGGGCGCCGCTACGTGGTGCATGTGCATGTGGACGAGGAGAGCTTCCGCATCATGGCATCGGCCAAGGTGGAACGCTACCTGGACCGGGAGGCGCCGGACTACGGGCCGGGACAGGCTGTGGACCTGCTGGTGTGGCAGAAGACGGACCTGGGCTACAAGGTCATCGTGGACAACCGCCACGCCGGCCTGCTGTACGAGCAGGAGGTCTTCCGCCCCCTCGGGGTGGGCGAGCGCGTGCGGGGCTTCGTCCGCCAGGTGCGCCCCGACGGCAAGATTGACCTCACCCTGCGGCGCGACGGCCAGGAGGGCGTGGCTGATTTCGCGGAGACGTTGCTGGAGCGCGTGCGCGGCAACGGAGGCCGCCTGCCCCTGCACGACAAGAGCCCTGCCGACGAGGTCTACGCCCTGCTGGGTGTCAGCAAGAAGGTGTTCAAGAAGGCCGTGGGCGAGCTTTACAAGAAGCGGCTCGTCGTGCTGGAGCCGGACGGCATCCGCCTGGCGGACTGACCTGCCGGCTCACTCGATGGGCACGCCCCGGTAGAAGTCCAGTATCTTCACGCGGAACAGGTATTCGTACTTCGCCTGCAGTTCGTCGCTCTGCGCCTTCAGCAGGTTCTGCTTGGCCTCGTTGTATTCCACGGCGTTGGCCGTGCCCCCTTCGTACTTCTTGCGCGTCAGGCGGAACGAGGCGTCGCTGGCCTGCATGGCGGCGTGGCTGCTGCGGTATTTGCTGACGGCAGCCGCCGCGTTGTACCACGCCTGCTGTATCTCCTTGTACAGCGTCTTCTTGGCGTCGTCCAGTTGCAGGGCGTAGTTCTCGCGCTGCAGGCGGGCGGTGCGGACGCGGTTGCGCGTGGCCAGGCGGTTGAACAGGGGGACGCTCAGGCTGAAGCCCACGTACTTGCTGAAGTTGTCGCGCATCTGCTGGTTGAACGTCCGGTTGATGGTCGAATAGTAGTTCGTGCCGATGCTGCCGTTCACGCTCAGTTGCGGGTAGTAGGCGCTCTGGGCGATGCGGATGCTGTGCAGGCTGCCTTGCAGGCGGTACTTGGCCGCCTGGATGGAGGGCTTCTCGGCCAGGGCAATCTGGTAGATTTCGTCGGGGGCGGGCAGGGGGGCTATCTCGCCCAGCGCCTGCGGCGCTTCCACCCGGAAGCTGTCGGGCGACTGCACTTCGATGAGTTGGCACAGGTCGAGCACGGCCAGGCGGTAGTCGTTGTCCGTCTGCGTGACGGTCGTCTCGTCCTGCGCCACGCGGGCGTAGGCTTCGGCCACTTCGGCTGCGGATGCCTTGCCCGTGCGGGCCAGGCCCTGGATGCGCTCGTGCTGCTGGCGGCTCAATTCTGCCTGGCTGAGGGCCACTTCGTGCAGTTCGTAGTTGAAGAGCGCTTGCAGGTAGAGCGAGGCGATGTTGATGGCGATGTCCTCCTTGGCTTTCTCGAGGTCGGCCATGGCGGCTTTCAGGTTCAGCTTGGCCAGGGCGTACTGGTTGGGCAGTTGCAGGCCGGTGAAGAGGGGCATCCCGGCGCTGAGGCCGAAGTTGGTGCCGTGCGTCTTGGTGTTGACGTACATGGTGTTGTATTCTCCCGTCTCTTCGTCGGCCACGGCGGTCTGCGAGCGTCCCCAGCTCCAGTTCTGGCCCGCGCTGCCGTTCAGGTTGGGCAGGCGCGCCCACTTGGCGGTGTTCGCCTCTACTTTGCTCTGCTCGGCGGCGTTGGCCGCCTGCCGGATGCTGATGTTGTGTTCGATGGCATGGTCTATGCAGCGGCGCAGCGACCAAGCCTCCTGCGCGCGGGCCGTGCCTGCCAGGCAGAGCGCGAGGATGCAGGCGGCAGATGCTTTATATATATAATGAGATGTGTTCATCGGTTTCATGCGTCAGTCTGTTTCTTAGGGTTCCTTTACTCCGTTGCGCACGCGGTCGGCCTCGGTCAGGCCGCTCTTGACGGCGATGCGTATGCCGTCGCTCATGCCCACCTGGACGGGGCGGCGTTCGAACTGCTGCGTGGGCACGCTGTCCGTCAGGACGTAGACGAAGGTGGAGTCGCCCTGGAACTCCACAGCGCCCTCGGGGATGGCGAGCGTGCCGTGCGCGTGTTCCAGCACAATTTCCGCGTTGGCCGAGTAGCCCGAGCGGATGGTGACGGAGTCGGGGACGGTCAGTGCGGCCTTGATTTCAAACTGGTTGGCGCCGTTCTCCTCGGTGGCTTTGGGCGAGATGTATTCCAGGGAGGCGTCGAACGTCAGGTTCTGCAAGGCTCCGATGGTGATTTTGACGGGCATCCCTTCGTGCACGCGCCCCACCTCGGTCTCGTCGATGTTGCCCCGGAAGATGAGGTCGCTCATGTCGGCCACGCTGGCGATGGTCGTTCCGTCGTTCATCGTGTTGGCCATGATGACCGAGTTGCCCACCTTCACCGGCACGTCGAGTATCAGGCCGTCGATGGTGCTGCGGATGAGGGTGCTCGAGATGTCGGCGCTGCTCTGCGTGATGCCGTCGCGCACGATGTCGCGGTTGTCCTTGGCGGCCTGCAGTTCCTCGCGGGCCTGCTCGACGGCCACGCGGCCTTTCTCATACTCCTCGCTGCTGATGAGGCTGTCCTGGTAGAGCGCTTCCAGGCGGGCGAAGTCGGTCTCGGCCTGCTCCCCGTTGATTTCGGCCAGGCGGACGCGGCTTTCGGCCGAGGCCAGGGTGCCCAATTCGGGGATGACCTTGACGCGGGCGATGACTTCGTTCTTCTTCACCTGCTGCCCGGCCTCCTTGTACAGTTCGTCGATGATGCCCGATATCTGGGGTTTGATGAGGACTTCGTCGCGCGGCTCCACTTTGCCGGTGGCCACGGTCGTCTTTTTCAGGTCGGCCGTTTGGGGGGAGACGACGTTGTAGACGGTGACTTCCGGACGTGACTTCTGCCACAGGAAGACGAACGTCCACACGAAGATGGCGGCCACGAGGACCAGCAATCCGATTTTCACGTACTTCTTTGTTTTCATAACGTTCTATAAATGTTTGTTGTTAAATGATTGTCTTTTCTCTTTGTCCTTCAATGGCGTCTGCTATTCGTCGCGGATGGCTTCGATGGGTTTCACGGCCATGGCGCGGTAGGCGGGCGCGAGTCCGGCCAGCAGCCCCAGGGCGATGACCAGCAGGCAGGCGCCCACGGCCAGCCAGAAGCCCACCTGGTAGTGCGTCTCCACCACGCCGGGCGGGTTGGCCGCCACCTCCACCACGTTGAGCACGAAGACGGCGAACGAGATGCCTGCCATGCCTGCCACGGTGGTCAGCACGATGCTCTCGCTCAGTATCTGTTGCAGGATGTCGCGCGGCCGGGCGCCGATGGCGCGGCGGATGCCTATCTCGGTGGTGCGCTCCTTGACGGTGACCATCATGATGTTGCTCACGCCGATGGCTCCGGCAAAGAGGGTGCCCAGCCCGACCATCCACGTCAGGAAGCGCACGCCCCGCATCAGGTTGTCCATCATGCTGAACATCGCCTCGAGGTCCAGCATCATCACCGCCTGCTTGTCCGTGGGGCTGATGTAGTGCGCCTGCTTGATGCGCTGCTCCACTTCGGGCTTCACGTCCTTCACCTTCACGCCCGGCTTCATGGTGAAGTTGACCACCTGCACCTGGTTGCCCAGGTTGTACATCTGCTGCATGGTGGTGTAGGGCAGGGTGACCGATTCCGACGCCTGGCCCTGTATGCTGACGTTGCCCTCGCTGCTGCACATGCCGATGACGCGGTAGTAGACGCCGTCCACCTGCACGTAGCTCCCGCAGGGGTCGCCCCCGCCCTTGAAGATGCTTTCGTAGACGCGCTTGCCGATGACGCACACCTTGCGCCGTTCGCTGATGTCGACGTCGTTGATGAACCGCCCGTATTCCATCTCCTGGTATTCCAGTTGCTCGTACTCCGGATACAGGCCCCGGACGTTGCACGTGTATTTGTTGCCTTCGTAGGCCACTGTCTTGCCCCACAGGGCGGCGCTCGGGGTGGCCATCGCCACGCCGGGCACGCTGGCCACGCGGTCCACGTCGGCCAGTTCCAGCGTCCACCACCGTCCCTTGCGGAAGCCCTTGTAGGCTTCGCTCGTCTTGCCGCCGAACAGGAAGCCCGAGTTCGTGGCGAAGCCTTCGAACTGGTGTTGCAGGCTCTCCTCCAGGCCCCGTCCCCCGCCGCTCAGGGCGACGAGCATGAAGATGCCCCAGAACACGCCGAAGGCCGTGAGCAGGCTGCGCGTCTTGTTGCGGGTGATGGTGACGAGTATTTCCTCGAATGTGTCTTTATCTACTTTCATGATTCCTCAGTCTTCATTCTTCATTCCTCATTCTTCGTTAGTCTGCCCGCAGCGCCTCGATGGGGCGGATGCGCACCGCTTTCCGCGCGGGGAACAGGCCGGCCAGCGTGCCGGCCACGATGAGCGTCACGGTAGCCTGGATGGCGATGCCGATGTCCACCGTCGGGTTGCTGAACATCTTCGCCTCGAACATCCCCGCGTCCACCGTCTGGCTGCCGAAGGCGGCGTTCATCCACTCCGTCGCCCCGATGCCCGCCACCATGCCGACGTAGCCGAAGGCCGTGGTGATGACCACGCTTTCCACGATGATGAGCCACAGGATGCTGCGCGGTTTCGCGCCCAGCGCCTTGCGGATGCCGAACTCGTGCGTGCGCTCCCTGACGGTGATGAGCATGATGTTGCTGACGCCCACGATGCCGCTCAGCAGGGTGAAGATGCCCACCACCCAGATGGCCGTGCGCAGGATGCCCATGGCGCCCATGGCCTGCATGTAGCTGGTGAAGCGGTTCCACAGCCAGATGGCCCCGTCGTCCGTCGGGTCGAAGCGGTGGTTTGCGCTGAGGACGGCGCGGTAGTCGTCCTCGAAGCGTTCGTTGGCCTCCACCGTCTCCAGTCCTTTGGTGGTGAAGATGATGCTGTTCAGGTAGTTGCCTTTGTTGTAAATGGTCTGCAGGGTGGTGAAGGGGATGATTACCGAGCTGGGCTGCGCGTTGCCCTCGTCGGTGTAGATGCCTATGACCTGGTAGGCCACGCCGCCCGCGTTGACGAACTTCCCGATGGGGTCGTCGCCCGACTTGCTGAACAGGACTTCGGCCGTATTCTCGTGCACGACCATCACCTTGCGCCGTTCGCGGATGTCGGTCTGGTTGATGAAGCGGCCGGTCTTCAGCCTCACGGGCTCCACTTCCGTGTAGTTGGGGTAAACGCCGTCGAGCGAGAGGTTGACGTACTCCGAGCCGTAGCTGATGTCGGTGGAGCCTTGGTTCTGGGTGGCGCCGGCCTCGTCCACGCGGTCGTTGAAGTAGGCCGTGGTGGCTTCCAGGTCGCGGTTGTCCAGGCGGATGTAGCGTCCTTCCTTCAGGCCGTCGTAGGGCAGGGTGGTCCATCCGCCGAACACGCGGATGGAGTTCAGGGCGCGTTGCGACGAGCTTTCCTCGAAGGCGTGTATCAGGCCGTTGCCGGCTCCCAGCAGGACGATGAGCATGAAGATGCCCCAGGCCACGGCGAACCCGGTGAGGAAGGTGCGCAGCTTGTTGCGCTTGATGCTTCCGTAGATTTCTTGCCAGAGGTCGGTCATTTCATCAGTCCTCCCTGCCCGAAAGGCGAGGCGTCGTGGTGCAGGTTCTCTTCGATGCTGCCGATGACGCCGTCCTTGATGTGTATGATTTTGTCTGTCTGGTTGGCCACGCCGCTCTCGTGGGTGACGACGACGATGGTCATGCCCGTCCGGTGCAGTTTCTTGAGGATTTGCATCACTTCGACCGAGGTCTTGCTGTCCAGCGCGCCCGTCGGCTCGTCGGCCAGGATGATTTGCGGTTGCGTGATGAGCGCCCGGGCGATGGCGACGCGCTGTTTCTGCCCGCCGCTCATTTCGTTGGGCATGTGGTGCGCCCAGTCTTTCAGTCCCAGGCGGTCGAGGTACTCCAGGGCCAGGGCGTTGCGTTTCTTCCGTCCCACGCCTTGGTAGAAGAGGGGGAGGGCGACGTTCTCCACCGCGTTCTTGAACGAGATGAGGTTGAACGACTGGAAGATGAAGCCGATCATGCGGTTGCGGTATTCGGCGGCCTTGTTCTCGCTCAGGTCTTTGATGAGGTTGCCGTTCAGGTAGTAGTTGCCCGTGTCGTAGTTGTCCAGGATGCCCAGGATGTTGAGCAGGGTGGATTTGCCCGAGCCCGAGGCGCCCATGATGGAGACGAACTCGCCCCGCCCGATGTGCAGGTTGATGCCTTTCAGCACGTGCAGGGGGGCGCCGTTGTGGTAGGTCTTGTTAATGTCTTCTAAATGTATCACGTCAGTAGTTTCCTGTTTATGTTCGGTCGATTTGTCTTATTAGACGCTGCAATGTTACGAAAAGTTGCAATGGAAACGAAATTTTTGTGCGAAAGATTTTGCCGTTTCGTTCTTCTTTGCGACTTTTGTAACCAATAATTCATTTAATCCTTTTAAAACAAACTCATATCATGAACTCTAACATGGAAAAGCCCTACGTAGTGGGCATCGACATTGGTGGCACAAACACCGTATTTGGAATAGTAGACGCACGCGGGACAATCATTGCAAGCGGTTCGATCAAGACCGGCGCGTATGCCGACGTGGACGACTATGTGGACGCCGTCTGCAAGAACCTCCTGCCTCTCATCGTCGCCAACGGCGGCTCGGACAAGATTAAGGGCATCGGCATCGGCGCGCCCAACGGGAACTATTATAGCGGCACCATCGAATTTGCACCCAACCTGCCGTGGAAGGGCATCATTTCGCTGGCTGCCATGTTCGAGGAACGGCTGGGCATCCCGACGGCCCTGACCAACGACGCCAACGCGGCCGCCATCGGCGAAATGACCTATGGCGCGGCGCGCGGCATGAAGGACTTCATCATGATTACCCTGGGCACGGGCGTGGGCAGCGGTATCGTCATCAACGGCCAGATGGTCTACGGCCACGACGGCTTTGCGGGCGAGCTGGGCCACACCATTATCCGCCGCGAGAACGGCCGTCTCTGCGGCTGCGGGCGCAAGGGATGCCTGGAAACCTACTGTTCGGCCACGGGCGTGACCCGCACCGCGCGCGAGTTCCTGGCCGCACGCACCGAGCCCAGCCTGCTGCGCTCCATCCCGGCCGAGAGCATCACGTCGAAGGACGTGTACGACGCTGCCGTGAAGGGCGACAAGCTGGCGAAGGACATCTTCGACTTCACGGGCGAAATCCTGGGCGAGGCCATTGCCGACTTCATCGCTTTCTCCAGCCCCGAAGCCATCATCCTGTTCGGCGGCCTGGCCAAGTCGGGCGACTACATCTTCCAGCCCATCCAGAAGGCCATCGATGAAAACATCCTGCCCATCTACAAGGGCAAGACGAAGCTGCTGATGTCCGAACTGAAGGATTCCGACGCGGCCGTGCTGGGCGCCAGCGCGCTGGGTTGGGAACTGAAAGACCTGAAATAAGTCTTCATGTTTTTTGGATAAATTGGTGACTCCCCTCTTGCATACCTTTGCAGGAGGGGATTTTCTTTGCCCTGCGGGGGCGGCCTGCCTCCGCCGCACCCTGCGTTTGCGAACGCCGCACCCGGCGCTTGCAAGCTCCGCACCCGGCGCAAACACGGAGTGTACTCGGTGCGCGCGCCTTCCGGAAGAGGGGTGTGCCGAGATACAGGGAAACTATCATTCTGTCATTCTGAGCGCAAGCGAAGAATCTCCTGAATGTGTGAATAAGCGGGAGATCCTTCACTTGCGTTCAGGATGACAAAATGATAGGTCAACTTTAGTTCCCGGACAGACTCCCTCCGTGGAAGGCGGGAAAAAAGAAGGGGGACGGAAGCCGTGCCTCCATCCCCCCGGGACTCTTTCTAAGCAGTCGCTTTTCCTTGTCTTATCCGACTTGTCCTATCATTAATCTAAACAAATGTTTCTTCATTTCAGGCTGGGCACCTCATCTCTTGTGATGACGCGCTCGTCTTCCACTACTGCCTGCCACCAGGCGGCGTCGGCGTGGATATGGCCGTCTTCGGCGAAGGCGGGCGCGGAGATGTCGTTCGTGCGGTCGTAGTCATACCAGGGGATGAACCACAGCCACTGCGCGCCGGCTTCCCACTGTTCGCTGAGGGTGGGCACGCCGCCGCATTCGGTCAGCGCCACGAGCTTGTCGGGCCAGTTCTCCTTCAGGAATCCGTAGTAGTCCGCGCAGGTGGCCAGCGGGTCTGCCAGGTCGTTGCCGTAGATGTCGTATCCCACCACGTCCACGTATTCATCGCCGGGATACCACTGGAGGCTTTCGGAGAGTTCCTGGTTCCAGGCCACGGCGGCCGTCCAAACCCAGATGAGGTTGTTGAGGCCCTTCTCCTGGAAGCGGTCGTACATCGCGCGCCACAGCGTCTTGCAGGCCTCTGCGTCCAGCCCCCACCAGAACCAGCCGCCGCCGGCTTCGTGCAACGGTCGCCAGATGACGGGGATGTTCTGGTTCTTCAGCAGCAGCAGGTAGTCGGCCACCTTGTCGATGTCGGCCATCATCTGCGCGTATTCCTCCGATTCCGGGTCGTTGATTTTCTTTATGTCGAAGCTGGTCTGTCCCGGCTCGCTGCCCGGCGTGCAGGTGTAGCTCGTGCCGTCATTGGCCAGCTTGTTCCAGTGCCACATGGCCGACACGATGCCGCCCTCGTTCCACCAGTTCGCCAAGTAGTCCGTCTGGCTGTAATCAATCCACGAGCCGGGCGCCGATTCGTTGAAGTGGATGTAGTCCACGCAGTTGATGGCGGGATATTTGCCCGTCTTGGTGTAGACCCAATAAGCTTCGTTCGTGTTCCACGACACGTTGGCCATCGCGCCGGACAGGATTTGCTTGCCGTTTATTTCCTCCAAGTAAGCCATCAGGTTGGCGGCCTCCGGCGTGAGTTCGGTGGCCGGCACTTCTGTGCGGCAGCTGAAGGTGGCCACGTAGTCCTCGGTCGATACGTATCCGCCCACCGACTGTATGGCTCCGGCAGCCAGGCGCACTTCGTAGTCGTTGCCCGTAGAGGCGTCCACGTTCAGCAAGACTTCGTCGCCGATGGCGGCCACGGCGTTGGTAGCC
>CASEKR010000008.1:49883-58980 GCA_949288585.1 uncultured Bacteroides sp.
TCCCGTTGGCCGAGGGGTAGACGGAGGTCTGCGCCAGCGGCGTTTGGTCCTCGACGACGCCGTATCTCTTCAGGTCGTCGTCTGCGCAAGCCCCGAAGAGGAGGCTCGACAGGACTAAAAGTAAGTTAAGCATGGTATGTTTCATAATCATGTTTCTTTTGTTTAAAAGGGTTATTCAATGGGGTCGAGGCGCAGGTTGTCCACGCAGACGCCGACGGGGATGTTGCCGCCGTACAGGCCGTTGGTCAGCGTGCTGATGTTGAGTTCTCCGGTCAGTTCGCTCTTGATGTCGGCAATGTTGCGCGTCACGGTAATCCACTTGCCATTGGTCGTTTCGGGCAGCAAGCCTTCGCCTACCCACAGCCAGTTGTCGCCAAGGACAATCTGCATGATGGCTGCCGAAGCGCCCGTCACGCCTTCTTCAATCAGCAGGTCGAACTTGAAGGCGTAGTTTTCGATACCACTGATGGTGCCGAAGTCCTTGTGGTTGCAGTTGACGAACCAGATGTCTCCGGCCACGGTCTCGGCCAGTCGGCAGTAGATGTTCCCGTTGGCTTCCGTCGGGAACTCCAGCACGACGCCGCTGGTCCAGCTGCCGTCCCACGACGAGTTGTGGCTGCCGTCATCTTCAAAGTCGTTCAGCACGATGGTCTGGTCTGTGATGGGGTCGCGCAGGTCCGTGTCGCCGCCTTCCACCCAGACTTGGGTAAACAGGGTGACCTTGGTGACGGTGTGGTTCTGTCCGCCCACTACCAGGTTGTTGCTGCCCAACGCCGCAATCATCTCGGCCGTGAAGGTGCGCATGTAGTATCCGGCGGCTATTTCGTCTTCCGTCAGGTCGAAGTATTCCAAGCCGTCGCCGATGGGCTGCCATGCTCCCGTTTCTTTCAGCGAGCCTTGCGCGAAGTCTTCCACGTCGGTGAAGTAGACGCGGATGATGTCGCCTTCCTTCAGGCTGGCCAGTTTGGAAGCCTCGATTTGCAATGATGTAGCCCATGCGCCCAGTACTACGGGCTCGCCTTCGTACAGCGTCACTTCGCTTTCTACCCACGTGCCGCCTCCGGTGCCTTCAATGACTTCTATCGCCGGCAGTTCCAGGGTAGTCCCGTTCTTGAAGGTCAGCGTCACGCTGACGCCTTCGCCCAAGGGGGCGTCCATCGGCAGCAGGATGCGGATGGCGTCCGTCGTCTTGCGCGACATTTCCATAGCTGGGATGACCAGCGATTCGCCGTCCTTGGCCAGGGTCACGGCGTCCACTAATAGCAGGTCGCGGCCTTCGATGGTCATTTCCGTGCCCGTCACGGCTCCCTCGTCGTCCGTATAGTTATACTGTGCGAACGCGGGTTGTGCCTGGCGGATGGTCTGTCGGCTCTGCGCCTCCTCGCCTTCCGCCCGCACGATGAGGGGCGCTTCGGTGTCGCTCACCCCGGCCGGGGCCACGACGGTCAGTATGCGGTCGTCCACCACGGTGATGTCCGTCGACGTGATTCCGCCGGGGAACACCACTTCCGTCACGCGGCTCAGGGCCGTTCCGTTCACCTCGACTTCCGTGCCCTCCATGACGATGGTGGGATAGAAGGACGCCACCGACAGGTTTTGTGCGCCGCCCGTCTCCAGGTCGTCCGAGCACGAGGTGAAATACAGGCAGCCGCATATAGCCAGCAGGCTGCATATACTTGTCTTGATCTTCATAACTCAGTCTTTTTTTATTGGTTGTTGCTTGTCGTCGCCCAGCCGGGGTTCTGGCCCAGGTTGGGGTTCATGTTAATCTCGGCAAAGGGTATGGGGAAGAAGTAGTAGCGGTCCTGCCATGTCCTCGACTCGGTGGCGCGCGTCAGGATGACGTCGCCGTTGGCAGACTCCTGCAAGGTGGCCGTCGTGACGGAACCGATTTCTTCTCCGCACTTCCAGCGGCGCACGTCCCAGAAGCGTTGGTCCTCGAAGGCCAGTTCGACGAGGCGTTCCCGTTGGTAACGCTCCCACCAGTCCGTGGGCGTCCCGCTCCAGTGGGGCATCTGCACGTCCGCGCGGTCGCGCAGGGTGTTGATGGCGCCGTTGGCCGTCAGGGCGAAGTCGCCCGGTGTCTCGGCGTTGCCGTAGTACTGGTACATGGCTTCCGCGAAGTTCAGGTAGAACTCGCCCAGGCGCATGATAATCCAGGCGTGCGGGGTGGTCGTGGCGTTGTTGGTCGAGATGTTCACGTCGCCGTCGCAATACTTGCGCAGGTAGTAGCCCGTCTGCGTGGCGTTGAGCAGCGGCGAGCCGTTGCGCCCGCCTTCGAAGGTCTCTATCGGCGTCGTGTTGTAGTTGGGCCACATGTCGCCGTTCTTCACCACGGTCAGGGCGAAGCGCGGGTCCAGCCCGGCGTAGGCGTTCTCGGCGGTGAGGTTCACCGTCGTGCCTGCGTGGCGTTGTCCGAAGGTCTCGCCCGTGCCGTCGGCATATTCATAGGCGTCGACCAGCGTCTGCGTGGGGCACATGCCTCCTTGGCCGTTCTCCACGCCGATGGGGTAGTTGTACGTCTCCCACGAACTGATGGAACCCTGCTTCGAGGCCATGATGACTTCCGAGCCGTCGCCGTTGTTGGCGCCCCAGATGCTGGCATAGTTGCCCAGCGTGATGCCCCACTCGGCGGCGTGGCTGATGACGTCGTAGTTGGCGCGCGCGGCGTCCAGCCACCATTCCTTGTCGTTGCCCGTGTTGAACAGCGGCGAAGCTTTATATAATAAGGTGCGCGCTTTCAAGGCCAGGCACATGGGGCGCGTGGCGCGGCCGATGTCCTGGTTCAGTTCCGTCGAGTAGGTGATGGGCAGGTATTCGGCAATCTGGTCCAGTTCTTCCACAATCCAGTCCATGACTTCCAGGGCCGGACGGCGGGTCATGGTGTTGGCCTCGCCCGGCGTCAGGGTCTTCAGGGTGAAGGGCACCGCGCCGTAGGCGCGCACCAGTTCGAAGTAGAAGTAGGCGCGCAGGTAGCGCACTTCGTATTCGAACAGTTCGAACTGGGCCTTCATGGCCGCATAGTCCGTGTTGCTCTCGTAGTCGCTCAGGTCAATCTTGTCCAGCTTCTCCAGGAAGTTGTTGGCTTCGGCGATGGCGCTGTACGAGTTCTCCCACGTGAAGGGGAAGGCGTTCTGCGGGCTCCAGCCTCCGTTGTAGAAGCGGTGTACCGACGAGCTTGAGATGGCGCAGTCGGCCTCGTCCGTGGCGGCTGCCAGCGTGGAGCCGCTGCCGCCTTCGTAATTCTTGTCGAAGCCGTTGGGGATGCGCGCATAGACGCTGGTCACCAGACGCTGCACGCCGTACACCGGGCTTTGGTAAATCCATTCCTCGTCGTTCGTGGTCACTTCGGTGTAATCCAAGTCCACGCAGCCGGTCATGCCGGCGGACAGCAGGGCGATGGGTATGATGTATTTTGCAAGTTTCATATCTATTCTTTATTTAAGCAGTTAGAACTTTAAGGAGAAACCGATGTTCACGCCCATCAGCGTCGGATAGTTGGTGCCGATGTTCTCGGGGTCCATCACCGGCAGGTTGGTCAGCGTCATCAGGTTCTCGCCTTTGATGAATACGCGGCACTGCGTGGCTTTGATTTTCTCCATCCATGCTTCGGGCAGGTAGTAGTAGACTTCGCAGTTCCTCAGCTTCAGGAAATTCACGTCCTTGTACCACGTGCTGTTGGCGCGGTAGTTGTTGTTGTTCGTCTCCGACGTCAGGCGCGGGTATATCGGGTTGGCGCTGTAATCCCAGCAGTTCTCGATGTATTCCTGCGACAGGTTGGCGCCGTCCACCATCGGTACCCATACGCCGGTCGTTCCCAGGTAGGCCGTGTAGTGGGCGGCTCCCTGGAACAGGGCGTTGAATCCGAAGTTCTTGTAGCGGAAACCCAAGTTCAGCGAGTAGTTGATTTCGGGGATGGTGGTGTCGTAGCCCATCTTCACGACGTCGTCCTCGTTGATTACGTTGTCTCCGTTCTGGTCCTTGTACTTGAAGTCGCCGGGACGTACCACGTCGAAGTGCTGGGCGGGCGAGTTGGCAATGTCTGCCTCGTCCTTGAAGAAACCGACGACTTCCAGCCCCCAGGCCTGGTTGACGCGGCCGCCCACGGCCGACAGGTAGTCGTAGGCCACGTTCTCGATGGTGCGGAGTTGTTTATTGCGTCCCCAGGTGAAGTCTGCGCCGATGTTGAAGCTCAGGTCCTTGTTGACTTGCTTCACCCAGTTGGCGCCCACTTCCACGCCGTAGCTGGCCACGCGGCCCCAGTTGACGTAGGCGGCCGGGATGCCCATCACGGACGAGTAGAGGTTGTCGCCGGACAGCAGGATGTTGTCGCGGTAGTTGTAGTAAGCGTCCACCGTCAGGTCGACCTGCTTGAACAGGCGGAAGTCGCCGCCGACGTTGAAGCGGTAGGCCGTCTCCAGCTTGAAGTCCTTGGTCGGCTGGTAGCCGATGAAGGTGCCCCAGTCTTGCGAGCCGGTGCCCGAACCGAAGTAGTAGTCGCCGCCGCCACCGCTGTAATTCTCCAGCCAGATGCCTTGGATGGGCACGTAGTCGATGTGCTGGATGCCGGCCGAGAGGCGTATCTTGGCCAGGTTCAGGACGGGGTCTTCGGCGTCATTCTTTGCGATGTAGCCCAATGACAGCACCGGCGAGAAGGCCCACTTCTGCGGGTACGAGCGGTTGGAGCCGTTCACGGCCAGTACCAAGTCGGCCATGTACTTCTGTTGCAAGTCGTAGTGCAGGCTGGCCATCACGTTCATGCGGTTGTACGTCAGGTAACGGTCAGTTTCCCCTACGGGTTTCGTGGTCGAATGCTTCTGGTGCCAGATGAGCGAGGCGGCAAAGTTGTCGTCGTCGCGGAACGAAGTGGCGTAGTCGGCCGAGACGGACAGGTAGGACGAACTGTTGTGCTGGTTGATGTAGTAGTTGTACTCCATGTTGCTGGTCAGGTCGCCTGCCGAGTAGTTGGTCAGTCCCGTGGGGATGCCGTTCGCGTCGAAGGTGTAACGCTGGTTGCCGTACATGAAGCCCAGGGCGTTTGCCTCGTAGATTTCGGAGAAGTTGTTGTAACCCACCTTGCCCGATACGCTCAGGCCTTCCACCCAGAAACTCAGGTCCTGCTTCAGGCTGACGTCGCCCTGGAAGGAGCGCGAGTGGCTTTTCAGGAAGCCGGAGGCGCGCACCTGGGCGGCCGGGTTGTTCATGCCGTAGGTCGTGTTGCCGCCCCAGATGCCGGCCAGTTCGCCGTTCGGGTCGTTCATGACCGGGAAGGCGGACGCCGGGGTTTGGTAGAGCATCCACGTCAGTCCTGCCGGGTCAGCCCCGTTCGGGCGATTGGTCTCGATGAACGAAGCCACGGCGTTGACCTGCATCTTCGTGGTGGAGGTCAGCTGCGCGTCCATGTTGGCGCGGATGTTGGCCTTCGAGAACTTCAGTTGCGAGGAGTATTCTCCCCGGTCTGCGTCGTTCAGCAAGCCGCGCCCGTCCGTGTAGTCCAGCATGGCGAAGTATTGCAGTTTCTCATTGCCGCCCGTCATCGACACGTTCACCTGGTCTTCCGAGCCCATGTTCTTGAAAAGCTCGTCTTTCCAGTTCACGTTCGGATAGTAATACGGGTCCAGCCCCGTGGCAAAGGCGTTCAGTTCGTAGGCGTTGTACATGGGCGACAGCCCGTCGTTGGCGCGTGCCTTGTTCAGGGCGTTGGCGTAGGTGTAGGCGTCTACGAAGTCGGCCACGCTGGGGTTGAAAGTGAACTTGTGGTCGTAGGACACCGATACGTGGTGTTTGCCGTCGCTCGTGCCGCGCTTGGTCTTCACCAGGATGGCGCCGTTGGCTCCCTGGTAGCCGTACAAGGCCGTGGCGGCCGCGTCGCGCAGGATGGTGACGGACTCCACTTCGTCCAGTGTCATGTAGTCGATGGAGCGTTCGATGCCGTCCACCAGAATCAGCAGGTTGTTCTCGGTCGTGGTCTGCACGCCGCGCACGCTCATGTTGGCGCCATAGCCGTATTCGCCCACGAAGCCGCCGTCTTTCAGGGCGGTCAGGCCCAGCAGGCGTCCGTAGAGGGCATCTTTCAGCGAGACGGCTGCCGTCTTTTGCAACTCTTCTCCGCTGATGGTCTCGGTAGCGGCGGTGGACATCAGGAGGCTTCGCTCCACGCCCATGCCCAGGTCGACCTTGCCGTTCTCATAGTCGGTCAAGGTGCTCTGCGCGCTGACGCCGCAAGCTGCTGCCGCAAGCAGGGCAGCCATACTTATTTTTGTTGTCAATCGTTTCATTAGCTACAGATTTTAAAGGTAAGAGATTAATACCAACCGGGGTTCTGCGTCAAACCGTAGTTCTTGTTGATTTCGTCGGGCGGCAGGGGAGCCAGAATCCACTTGTTGGACCAGGTCGTTCCAGACGAAGCGCGGGTTGCCGCCTTGTATTTCGTATTCCTCATACTCGAACTTGGTGGGGAAAGGTTCGCCCGATGCGGCGTCCCAAGGTGCCAGCACGCGCTCGTTGTTGTCGTCCAGGCGGTAGATGTGCATGCCGCGCAGGTGTTTCTTGAAGTCGTCAATGAGCAGGCGGCGGTTCATGTCGTGGAAGCGGGTCTCGCACTCCAAGCCCAGTTCGCAGGCGCGTTCGCGCAGGATTTCCTTAATCAGGTTGTCTTTGTTCGAAATCAGGTTCAATCCCGGGTTGCGCACTTCGATGTCGCCCAAGCCTACGCGGCGGCGGACGATGTTCACCTGTTCGATGGCTTCCCGGTTGCGTCCCATTTCGGCCAAGGCTTCGGCGTAGATGAGGTACATCTCGGCCAGGCGCAAGTAAGAAATCTGCATCGGCTCGTTGTCGATGATGCCCTGTCCGCCCTGGTCGTCGGAACCGTAGTCCAATACATATTTAAATACGGGGAATCCCCAGGGGCGGCAAGTGGTGCTCCAGCTTGTGCTGCCGCAAATCAGGAACTGGGCGCCTTCCCACATCTGCACGGGGTTGTCCGAGCCGTAGTATTGCCATTGGAGGTCGCGCTTCTGCACCACCATGTTCTCGTACAGGCGCGGGTCGCGGTCGGCGAAGATGTCCACTTCTGCCGGGCGTTGCCCGTAGTATTTCTGTCCGTCGAAGTTTTGCCCGTTAGCCCAGGGGAACATCTCCATCCAGTCCAGCGTGGGCGAGATGGCGCCGTTGTGGGCCACGTTGCTGGGGCACTGGTCCCAGTCGGTCAGATACACGCGGTCGTGCACTTCGATGATGGTTTCCTTGTTGCCACGGGCGCGGTAGGCGCGGCGGTAGGCCATGCGGTAACCGTTTTCCGTGGGTTCCGAAGCCTGTACCAGTTGGTAGTAGTTGCCGTTGGCGGCGTTCATGTCGAAGAAGGCTTCGCAGGCGTCCACCACGGCTTGCCAGCGTTGCTGGTCGTAGTTGCCGTACCACACCTCCAGGTTGCGCACAGCGTCCTGCGGTTCTTCCGTGCAGTAGGGCGTGTCGTTGTTGAAGATGGGGCTGGCGGCGTAGTGCAGTATCTTGGCCTTCAGCGCATAGGCGGCGCCTTTGGTCATGCGGCCTGCCCACGTGTTCAGGTCGGCGTCGGGGAGCGCCCACGGCAAGTTGGGTTCGGCAATGGCCTGGTCCAGCAGGCCGACGGCGTAGTTCACCGTCGCTTCGATGGTAGAGCGGCCTTCGCTCAGTTGCTCTTCGCCGGAGAAGGCGTGGTCTACGATGGGCAGCCCTCCGAAGTGGCGGATGCCGTCGAAGTATTTGCTGGCCAGGATAATCCTCGCTTCGGCCGTGTATCTTGCTTTCTCGGCGTCGGTCATGTCCGGCACGCGGTGGATGTTGTCAATCAGCAGTTCGCAGTCGCGCACGCAGTTCCAGATGGAGCGTTTCGACTGGTTGCTCATGTTCTGGATGCCGCCCTGCGAGATGAAGGCGAAGCGGCTCTGCACCCAGTCTGCACCCAGCCCGAGTTGGCGTTGGCGGCGGTCAGGTTGCCGGTGTAGAACATGCGCCCGTTCTCGTCCCAGCCCAGTTCGGAGTGCAGGATGTCCGACAGGGCTTCCATGACGCCCGAGTTCAGCGTGTAGCAGCTCTTGAAGGGCGAATACAGTCCTTCGTAGCACTGCCACAGCAGGTATTCCGTGTAGACTTTGCTGGAGAATATCAAGTCTTCGTTGACGTCCTCGCCCTCTGCTTTCTCCAGGAAGCCGTCGCCCACGCGAATCTGGTCGACGCAAGAGGAAGTGGTGGTCAACAGGCCGCCTGCCAGCAACAGGGCGGCTGCGTAGTATGTAAGTTTTTTCATCCGTGTACAGTTTTAGAAGTTAATTTTCAGGCCTAAGTTGAAGACGCGCATCATCAGCGGGTACTTGATGAAGCTGCCGTAGCCGCCGCCCGTGTTTTCCGGGTCGTTGGCGTCCAGCGGCGTGAACACCAGCAGGTTGGTGCCGTTGGCGTAGAGGCGCAGGTTGCAGTCCTTGGGCAGCCAGGAAACCTTGTTGAAGTTGTAGCCGATTTCCAAGTTCTTCAAACGGATGTACTTGGAGTCGTAGTACCACACGTTGGAAGCCGCTTGGTTTTGCTTCTGGTTGGCAAACGTGATGCGGGGTATCTTGGCCGAACCGGCATTTTCCGGTGTCCAGGCGTTGTCTGCCACCCATTGCAATAAAGCGGAGTTGTATTGCTCGCCGAAGGGCTGGCGGTACACGCCGTCCAGGTTGCGGGACACGTGCCCGGCTCCCGACCACAGCATGGAGAAGTCGAAGTTCTTGTACTGCATGCTGAAGTTCAGCGAGAAGGTGTACTCCGGATTGTCCGTATAGCCCATGTACATCTGGTCGTATTCCTCGGTGATGACTCCGTCGCCGTCCAGGTCCACATACACGTCGGGATGTCCTGGCCGAAGGCTTCGCGGTATTTCTGTTCCGTGACGCCCTCTTGGTAGAAGTCGAAGAACAGGTAACCCTTGCGCGCGCCGATGGAATGACCGGTGGCATACGTCCACGTCGGGGCCACTTCCGTGTCTTCCGTCAGTCCCAGTTGCTTGCCCATGTAGCTGTTGGCTTTCACCAGCTTGTCCGGCTTCGTGATTTCGGCCTGCTCTATGATTTTG
>CASEKR010000009.1 GCA_949288585.1 uncultured Bacteroides sp.
CAAGGTATTGGCTTTAACTTCTAACGGAGCGAAGCGAAGTGATAACTTCTATAACTCCTATAACTTCTCCGGCGGCCTCCGGCCGCTAAATTCCTATTCAGTCATCCTCATTCTTCGGCAGCCGCGCCAGCGCCTCCGCCGCCGAGAGGATGTTCGTGTTCAGTTTGTCCTCGATGACGTGCCCGTCGCGCAGGCGGATGTTCCGGCTACTGTATTGCGCGATGTCCGGGTTGTGCGTCACGAAGATGATGGTGCGTCCCTCCTTGTGCAACCGCTGGAAGAGGACGAGGATTTCATACGAAGTGCGCGTGTCCAGGTTGCCCGTCGCCTCGTCCGCCAGGATGACGGCGGGATTGTTCACCAGCGCGCGGGCGCTGCATCTGTCCGCCGGACATTTGGTTGGACTTGTGCTCCAGACGATCGCCAAGTCCGACGGCCACAAGGGCGTCGACGGCACGGCGGTGACGTTCGGCGGCGCTGACCTGCGCGTTGTACATCAGGGGAAGCTCGACATTCTCCACCGCCGTCGTCTTGGGCAGCAGGTTGTAGTTCTGGAAGACGAAGCCTATCTTGCGGTTGCGGAGCACGGCACGCTGGGGCTTCGACATGGTGCGCACCGGGATGCCGTCCAGCAGGTATTCGCCGCTGGTGGGCGTGTCGAGGCAGCCCAAGATGTTCAGCAGGGTGGACTTGCCCGAGCCTGAGGTGCCCATGATGGTGACGAACTCGCCCTCTTGGATGGAGAACGATACGCCGCGCAGGGCGTGTACAGTCTCGTCGCCCACCTGGAAGTTGCGGCGTATGTCGTGTAGTTCGATGACTGTTTTGTTCATTGCTTTTTGAATGATAGTAAGTTTTTTAGTTTTTAAGTTTATGAGTTCATAAGTTCGCCTGTTGTAGTCTTGTCCCAACTTAAAAACTCAGAAACTTTAAAACTTATAAACTCACCTATAACTTCCTATTTATTTCTTCTTATCCTTGTTTCTGTCCGGCGGCCCGGGTGCGAAGGGGCTGCGTTCGATGTCTCCCTGCATTTCGGCTTGGGCGGGTAGGCTGCCCAGTTGTACGTCGGCAATGACGGTCGTGCCTTCGGCGATGCCGTCGATGATTTCCGTATAGGTGCCGTTCGTGATGCCGGTGCGCACGGCATGGGCGGTGAAGGTGTTGCCTTCCTTCGTCCAGAGTTTCGGCGAGCCTTCGCAGTCGTTAATCACTGCGTCCTTGCCCACGATGGGGCCGACGGGATTGAACCGCAGGGCGCGGGCGGGGACAGCCAAGATGCCGGGCTTGTCCAAGGTATAGATATTGATGTTTGCCGTCAGGCGTGGTTTCAGTTTCAGGTCGGGATTGGGGGCGGAGATGACTACCTCGTAGGTGACGACGGTGCTGCTGGAGGTGGAGGCCGAGGAGTTGTCGCTCGATTCGCCTAAGCGCACTTGCGTCACCTGTCCGGCGAAGGTCTCGCCCGGATAGGCGTCTACCGTGAACTCCACGCGCTGTCCTTCTTCCACGCCGCCTATGTCAGCTTCGTCTACGTCGGCCACCACCTGCATCTGCGTCAGGTCGGCGGCGATGGTGAAGAGGGTCGGTGTCTCGAAGCCCGAGGCCACGGTCTGCCCTTCTTCCACGTCCTTGCTGATGACCACGCCGTCGATAGGTGCGGTGATGGTGGCGTAGGAGAGGTTGCGTTCTGCCTTTTCCAGTGCCGCTTTGCTGCTGTCATAGCTACTCTTGGCGCGGCGGTAGTCGTAGAGGCTCTGCTCGTAGTCGGTGTCGCTGATGAGGCGCTTGTCGTGCAGACCCTTGTTGCGGCGGTACAGGCTTTCCTGGTACTCGTACTCTGCCTGCGCGCCGTCGTAGGTGGCCTTGGCCGATGCCAGGTCGCTCTCCAAGGTCACTTTGTCCATCTCGGCGATGAGTTGGCCTTGCTTGACGCAGGTGTTGTAGTCTACGTAAATCTTGTCAATGATGCCGCTGACCTGCGTGCCCACTTCGACTTCGGTCACCGGTTCGATGGTGCCTGTGGCGGTGACGAAGTTCGAGATGTCTTGCCGTCCCACCACGGCGGTTTCGTACTTCACCTCCTGTTTCTTGGCGCCTCCAGCCAGTGCCCAGGCTGCCAGTCCCGCTACCACGACGACGGCGGCGGAGATGAGGATGATTTTTTTCTTGTTCATAGTTGCCTTCTTTATACATTATATATTATATAGTTCATTCCAGGCCGGCTGGCTCTCCCGCATAGAAGCGGAGCAGTCCGGCGTTCATCAGTGCCATGTATTTGGCTTGGAGCAGTGATTGCCGCGCATTCTGCAGGTTGTTCTTCTCCGTCAGCAGTTCCACGGTGTTCTTCATTCCTGCGTTGAATTGTTCGCTGACGAGGTCGAAGCTGGCCTGCGCGCTTTTCATCTGGCCGCGTGCTGCCTCGTATTGCTGTTGCGCGCTGCGGGCGTCCAGCCATAGGCTTTCGATGGTGCGGTACAGTTCCTTCTGTCGGTCCAGCAAGTCCAGTTGGCTGGTCTGTTTTTGCAGTTTCGCCTTGTTCACCGCGTTCTTCGTCTGCCTCCGGTCGAACAGGGGGACACTGAGCGTGACTCCCAGCGAATTGTTCCAGTTCTGCTTCAGCTGTTCCGTGAAGGTGAAGTCATTGCTGTTGGCATTGCTGCTGCCGATGCCTGCCGTGAGGCTGACGGAAGGAATGTATCCGGCGCGTGCCACCTTGATGTCCAGTTCGGCCGCTTCGATGCCCAGCCGTCCCGATTCTATCTCGGGGCGCAAGGCCAATGCCGTGCGGTAGACTTCGTCTTTCATCGGCAGGGGGGTGAGCACGTCTTTGTCTTCCAGTGCCGGCATGTCGAGTGCCATTTCATACGCGCCGTCCAGTTCGAGCAGTTGTTTCAGTTGCAGGCGGTAATCTTGCAACGTGGCCTGCGCTGTTACCACCTGGTAGTTGTCGTTGCTCACCTGCGCCTCCAGTTGTGCCAGGTCGGCGGCAGAGAGGCTGCCTGCGTCATACAGTTGCTTGCCCCGTTCCCACGTGGCGCGGCTCACCTCCAGCGTGCCCTGGTTCACTTTCACCGCTTCGGCGGCATAGAGAATCTGCATGTACAGTTGCAGGATGCTTTCCTGGATGCTGTTTTCGCTTTCGGTCACGGCCAACTCCGCGATGCGGCTGTTCAGCTTCTGCTGCTTGATGCCGTTGACGCGGCTTCCGCCGTTGAAGAGCGTCCAGTTGGCGTCGATGCCATACGAGCCGTTGTACGAAGTCTTGCTCTGGCTCGTGGTGATGTTATCCCCGCTGATGATGGTGCCGTTATTCGTATTGGGGCGGTTGACGACGCGCTGGCTGATGCTCCCGCTCAGGTTGGGGAACCATTCGGCTTTCGCTGTCTTTACGTCTTCCTCCGCGCTCTGCACGCTGATGCGGTTGCGTCGGATGTCGATGTTGTGCTCCTTCGCATAATCTATGCACGTCTGTAAGTCCCACAGCGCCGGCAGGCTGTCGTTCGTCCCCATGCCTGTCCCGTCCTGGGCATAGAGCCCCGTGCCGCCCAGCACTATGCAGGCAACTATGCAGGCAAGTGGCATCAATCTTTTTACCTTTTTCATATATATACCTTATTAAATCTGTTCAAAATCGATTCGCGCGGCAAAATAACCGTTTCTCCTCTATCTCCGCAAAAACGATGGACATACTTCCCGATTTTGCCGACAGACGGGATTCTTCGGTCGACGGAAGCAAAATTCTGCCTCCGTTTTTTGGCAGATAGGCAGATGTGCCTTATATTTGTAGGCTGTAAGGAGGCGGTTTGGGGGCCGTGTACTCGGTCCGAGCAAGCGCCGCACTAAACGGATGGCTCTTCCGCACTCGGTCCGAGCAAGCGCCGAACCAAACGGAAAGCTCTTCCGCACTCGAGCCGACCAAACGCCGCTCGGGGGGCAAAATGCCTTCCGTGTCCCTTTGTCATTAACAAACAGACCGACCATGAAACCAACCGTGACGAACATCTGGCACTTCTACCGCGACGGCTTCCGCAGCATGACGTGGGGGCGCGCTTTGTGGGCCATCATCCTACTGAAACTGTTCATCATGTTTGTCATCCTGAAACTGTTCTTTTTCCCCGACTTCATACGCGAATCGTCCGGCGGGCTGGACGAAG
The DNA here is from genome assembly GCA_949288585.1 of uncultured Bacteroides sp. Taxonomy (GTDB): domain Bacteria; phylum Bacteroidota; class Bacteroidia; order Bacteroidales; family Bacteroidaceae; genus Bacteroides. The sequence goes on from CASEKR010000009.1 coordinate 4,158, forward strand.
ACGAGTTCGTCAGCCGCGAGTTGATTGAACGCATGGCACCCGTGCCGTGATGCCGTGGCTTCTTGCTTGTTTGTAGGAATATTCATTATTAAAATACCGATTGATATGTTAGAACACATTGACACTTCGTTGATTGACTGGTCGCGGGCGCAATTCGCCCTGACGGCCATCTATCACTGGCTGTTCGTGCCGCTGACTCTGGGCCTGGCGGTCGTCATGGGCCTGATGGAGACCATTTACTACCGGACGGGCGATGACTTTTGGCGTCGCACGGCCCGTTTCTGGATGAAACTCTTCGGCATCAACTTCGCCATCGGCGTGGCCACGGGCCTGATACTGGAGTTTGAGTTCGGCACCAACTGGAGCAACTACTCGTGGTTCGTGGGCGACATCTTCGGCGCGCCGCTCGCCATCGAGGGCATCCTGGCCTTCTTCATGGAGGCGACGTTCATCGCCGTCATGTTCTTCGGGTGGAACAAGGTAAGCAAAGGTTTCCACCTGGCATCCACCTGGCTGACGGGCTTGGGCGCGACCATATCCGCCTGGTGGATTCTCGTGGCCAATGCGTGGATGCAATATCCCGTGGGCATGGCCTTCAACCCGGACACGGCGCGCAACGAAATGACGGACTTCCTGGCGGTGGCCACGTCGCCCATGGCGGTCAACAAGTTCTTCCACACCGTCCTCTCCGGCTGGGTGCTGGGCGCCATCTTCGTGGTGGGCGTCAGTTGCTGGTACCTGTGGAAGCGGCGCGACAAGCACTTTGCCCTGTCCAGCATCAAGGTGGCGGCGTGGGTCGGCCTGGTGGCTGCCGTGCTGTCTGCCTGGACGGGCGACGGCTCGGCCTATCAGGTGGCGCAGAAGCAGCCGATGAAGCTCGCCGCGATGGAGGGATATTATGACGGACAGGAGGGCGCGGGCCTGGTGGCTTTCGGCATCCTCAACCCGCAGAAGCAGGCGCCCGACGATGGCGTGGACCCCTTCCTGATGCGCATCGAGATACCCAAGATGCTCTCCCTGCTGGGCGAGCGCGACGCCAATGCCTTCGTGCCCGGCATCAACGACCTGCTGGAAGGCGGCTACACGTTGAAGGACGGTACGACCGCCCTCTCCGCCGACGAGAAGATTGCCCGGGGACAGATGGCCATTACCGCCTTTGCGAAGTATCGCCAAGCCAAGGCCGCCGGCAACGACACGGAAGCGCAAATCGCCCGTCAAACCTTGGAGGAGAACATGCCTTTCTTTGGCTATGGCTACATCAAGGATGCCAACGAACTGGTGCCCGACGTGCCGCTGACCTTCTATATGTTCCGCATCATGGTGATACTCGGCGGGTACTTCATCCTCTTCTTCCTCGTGGTGCTGTTCTTGGTGTACAAGCGCGACCTCTCGAAGCTGCGGTGGATGCACCTCGTGGCCTTGTGGACCATCCCCTTGGGCTACCTGGCCGGACAGGCGGGTTGGGCGGTGGCCGAATGCGGTCGCCAGCCGTGGGCCATACAGGACATGCTGCCTGTCTCGGCGGCCATCTCGAAGCTGGACACCGGCTCCGTGCAACTGACGTTCTTCCTGTTCCTCCTGCTCTTCACCATCCTGCTCATTGCCGAGATCGGCATCATGCTGAAGTCGATACGCAAGGGGGTGGAGCGTTAGCGTCTTAAATAGGAATTTAGCGGGCTTTGCCCGCAATGTCAAACGTGTAGGGGCGACCCTTGCGGTCGCCCTTATTCAGGGCGGGGGCAAGCCCCGCCCCTACAACGATAAATTATCATTTGATTTAACATACATTGCTATCATGACCTATACATTTCTTCAACACTACTGGTGGTTCATCGTTTCCCTGCTGGGAGCCATCCTGGTCTTCCTGCTCTTCGTGCAGGGAGGAAACACCTTGTTATATTGCCTGGGCAAGACGGAGCGTCAGCGCAAACTTATTATGAATGCCACGGGGCGCAAGTGGGAGTTCACGTTCACGACGCTGGTCACCTTCGGCGGCGGATTCTTCGCTTCGTTTCCTCTTTTTTATAGCACCAGCTTCGGCGGCGCCTATTGGCTGTGGATGATTATCCTCTTCACCTTCGTGCTCCAGGCTGTGAGCTATGAGTTTCAGTCCAAGGCGGGCAACCTGCTGGGACAGAAGACGTATCGCGCCTTCCTCATCCTCAACGGCGTGGTGGGACCCGTCCTCTTGGGCGGCGCCGTCGCCACGTTCTTCACCGGCTCCGCCTTCTATGTGGACAAGGGCAACCTGACGGAAGCCATGCCCGTCATCAGCCACTGGGCCAACGGTTGGCACGGGCTGGATGCGCTGGGCAATATTTGGAATGTCATCCTCGGCTTGGCCGTGTTCTTCCTCTCCCGCATCCTCGGCGCGCTCTACTTCATTAATAATATCGACGAACCCGACCTCGTGGCGCGCAGCCGCCGGGCGTTGTGGGGCAACACGGCGTTGTTCCTCGTCTTCTTCCTGGCGTTCGTGGTGCGCACGCTGGTGGCCGACGGCTTCGCGGTGCGTCCCGACACGGGCGAAATCTACATGGAGCCGTATAAGTATCTGCACAACTTCCTGGCCATGCCCGTGGTGCTCATCCTCTTCCTTGTGGGCGTGGTAGGCGTGTTGTGGGGCATCGTCCGCACGCTGTGGAAGCCCGGGTTCGACAAAGGCATCTGGTTTGCAGGCATCGGCACGGTGCTGACGGTGCTCGCCCTGTTGCTGGTGGCCGGCTACAACCACACCGCCTACTATCCTTCTTCGGTGGATTTGCAAAGCTCGCTGACCCTCGAGAACAGTTCGTCCAGCCCCTTCACGCTGAAGGTGATGACGTATGTCTCCATCCTCGTCCCCTTCGTGCTGGCCTACATCATCTACGCCTGGCGCAGCATCAACAACCGGAAGCTGGACGTGCAAGAGTTGGAAGAGAAGGGCGAACACGCGTATTGAGCAGTTTGCCGGATGAAATAAAAAAGGACGCAGGTTGCGCGTCCTTTTTTATTAGGCCAATAGTCCGATAGAGGTCAATCTGTATTCATGGATATTCTTCCCAAGATGTGTTCCCCGTTTTTGCCATAGGCGACGGCATAAATCTCTTGGCGTTCTTCGTCCACCGTAAAGCTTTCGATGGAGGTGTCGCCGCAATGATAGGCCGCGACGGGCTCTCCGCTCAGGGAGAACTTCCAGATGGTGGTGGGCATGGCGGTGGGGTTCTTCCGGCCGTGTGCGGTGGCATAGATGAAGCGGTCGGTTACTGACAGGTGGCAGAAGCCGTAGACAGTTTCCGGCGTGGGCGTATAGACATGCCCTTCTTGCCGCACGTGGGGTTCGTAGAAATAGCGGTAGGACGGGTTGCCGATGCCTTGCTCGCCGATAGGGCAGATTTCCAGAATGCCGCCGTAGGCCGTTGCCGCCACATACAGATCGCCGGACGGGCTGACGGCTTCACAGGCATTCTCCGTGAAGGCATACCAGTCGCGGTCTGTCCGGAAGTGGCGCGAATCCGGGGTAGGAGGGAAGCTCTTTTGGACGGTTTGCTCCGGGGTGGCTAAGATTAACCGGTAGAACATGCCTCGGGCTATGAACAAGGAGTCCTTCACATGCAGGATGCGGTTCCTTTCTCCTATCTCGCCGTCCAGTCTGATTTCTTGGTAAGCCGGACGGCCTTCCTCCCAATGGTTCAGGTCGTATCGGAAGACAGACCGCCGCCCGTAGTCGTTCACATAAAGATAGCCTTTCGCTTGGTCTACGGAATATCCGACGGGCGTTATCAGTTCGCCGGGGCCGTTCCCTCTTCGGCCAAAGGCGGAGGCAAGATGGCCGGAATATCGGTTGAAGAGGCAGATATACGCCTCGTCGTTCAGGTCGCCGACGATGAGCAGGGAGTCGTAGAGGGCCGGTTGGTTGGCGTAGCGGAAGAGATATTGGTCGTTCAATACCTCAACCTTTACCTCGTGTTGTTCGGGGAACTCCGGGGCCTGATAAGAAACCTCTTGCCCGCAGGAGGCAAGTCCGGCGAGCAAGAGGGGTGTTAGGAGTATTTTAGTTCTCATTTCTTTCTTGTTTATTCATGCATTAGCCCGCCATCCACAAAGAATACTACATCATTCACCCGGTCTTTATATACATGCGGGTCTTGGAATATGGGGGGCAGGGCGATGATTTTATCTTGCAACAAGAGGTCAAGCAAGTCCCACATGACTTCATGATAGAGGATGACCATGCCTTCCTCTTCCTGCCGGATGCCGAAGCGGGCGGACAGGTCGTCGCAGCGGCTTTTAACTTCCGTGCTGATGCTCTGTGCCAGATGTTCGGTGAGGCGGTGGAAGTCGTCGTCCTGTTGCTTGATGAGGGGAAAAGCGGGATTACCTTCTTCATCTACCAGTCCGTAGGGGTGTAGGAGGGCGATGAGTGAGTCGTTGGTGATGCGCCCCGATTCCCTTAGTGCGTCGGAGAGTGCTTCCATGGTTCGAACCTTCGGGGCAATGCGGCTGTCGAGATAGGTCAGGCACAAGTCTTGCTCGCCATAACCGTTCGTGCCGCAGGCAAAGCCTTGGCGTGGTTCGTACACCAACCAATAGCAGCCGCTCCACGTGGCATGTTGCTGCACGTCGTCGAAGAGGAGGAGCCGGGTCCACATCCGCCCGTCCAGCAGGTAGGAAAAGACGAGCGAGAAGGCGTTGTCCTGGAATCCCATCTGGTCGATGGATTGCGTCAGCGCGGTAAAGTCATCTTTCGTCCGGGCATAAATGGCGGCGGCCGTTTCCCGGCTGAAAGCCCGCAGCGAGTCGGTCTGCTCTTCGTCCAAGATGGGGATGATGGTCTGCCACCGTCCGTCTTCCCGCAGCGTGATGATGCCGCCCAATTCCAGCAACATCAGTTGGCTATATGTGCAAGGTGTGCCGGATTGCAACAATTCCTTGGCTGTTTGCGGGGTGCGCAGGCGGTAGGTGATTTCCCAGTTGTTGTCGGTGGTCACGTAGTCCGAGGGCTGGTACCCGCTGAGGGCTACGAACTGGGTGGATTCCCATTGGCCGTAGGGGCGGATGGTGTCTTGGGCTTGCGCGGGGATGGCCGTTGCCAGCGCAAACAGTCCGGCTGCTATTGCATGGATGCTTTTCTTCATAAACCGATGTTTGATCAATGTATATTAAAAATAAGGAGGTGCGTTTCACCGTACCCCCTTCTGTCCTTATTTCAGGCTTTTGTTCAACTTTGCGCCTCCGCCTGCTGGATCATCTCCTCGCTGGCATACATGTAGATTTCCACGCGGCGGTTTTCGGCGGCCGTCTTCGTCTCGTCGTACTCGTCGTAGGCCACGCCTTTCACTTCTTTGAACTGCCGGGGCGACACGCCGCAGTCTTGCAGGTAGTTTTCCACGTTGTAGGCGCGTTCCTTCGAGAACTTCAGGTTCACTTCATACGTGCCTACCTTGTCCGTATGGCCGATGATGGCGATGTCCGTCGTCGGGTCGTCGCGCAGGATTTCGGCCACCTCTCGCAGCGTGGCTTTCGACTCGTTGCTCAGCGCGGTGGAGTTGAAGTCGAACAGCACGCCGTCGGCAAAGGTCACTTTCACGGCCGGCAGTCCGTTGACGTCCGTCACCTGCTCCACCTGCGCGTTTTCTATCTGCGCGGCTTCGGCAGCCTTCTTGTCCATCTTCTTGCCGATGATGACGCCCGCACCCGTACCCACAGCTGCACCAATGGCCGCGCCGATGCCGGCGCCCTTGCCTTTGCCTATCAGTCCGCCGATGATGGCGCCTGCCGTGGCACCCGATCCGCCGCCGATGATGCCGCCCTTGGCCGTGTTGTTCATGTTGCTGAATGTGCCGCAGCCCGATAGCAGCAGGCCGCCGCAAAGCATCAATGCTGTAAGTTTCATTTTGTCCATAATCTTCGATAATTTAAAGGTTCGTGCTGCAAATGTAACACTGTCACCCGAATAATGGTTCCTTTTCCTACGTTTTTTTGAAAGATATGGCTGTTTTTCCCGTTTTTGAGGACAGACTTTTCCCTTCCGGGGCGAAGTGAGTGTCGATTCCGGGGCGAAGTGAGTGTCGATTCCGAGGCGAAGTGAATGTCGATTCCGAGGCGAAGTGAATGTCGATTCCGAGGCGGATAAAAACTTTCTCTGTCAGCCGAAGCTGTGCGAAAGGATACATTGCGGGAAAGAAAAATAAACGGGTACCATAAAAAGATAAAATCCTATCAATATATCTGCCCGAAAAGCCCTACTTTTGTATCCGTAAGATTACTTAATACAAAAAAACTGAAAACCATGAACCTGAAGAAACGAATCTCGTCCCTTGCGGGGATGTGTCTTCTGGCAGGCGGATTGTTTGCCCAGAATGTGTGTGTGTCAACCCCTAATACTTCATTGCTGCTTAAAGCGCCGGAAGGGGGAGAAGTGAGAATCCTATATTATGGCCAGAAACTGACAGAAGCCGACCTCAAGACTTATGAATCCGATTGGGGTATGGATACCGCCTATCCTGCCTATGGTCTGAACTGCATTACAGAAACTGCTATTTCCGTACAACATCCCGATGGGAATATGTCCTTGCAACTGGTTGTAGACGGTGTTGCCACTACCGACACCGACGGGGCGACCGAGACTTCCATCCGGCTGAAAGACAAGGTATATCCTTTCTATGTCACCCTCTGTTACCGTGCTTACCACGATGTGGATGTCATCGAAGCCTGGACGGAAATCACCAATGGTGAGAAGAAGCCTGTCGTGCTCAACCAATTCGCTTCGGCCTATCTGCCTATCCGTCGCGGGCAGGTGTGGCTGAGCCACTTGTACGGCTCGTGGGCCAATGAAGGCCAACTGGTGCAAGAACCCTTGAATCCCGGCATGACGGTGATTAAGAACAAAGACGGCGTGCGCAACTCGCATACAGACCATGCCGAAGTGATGTTCTCGCTGGACGGGCAACCGCGCGAGAACGAAGGCCGTGTCATCGGCGCGGCCCTCTGCTACGGCGGGAACTACAAACTGCGCATAGAGACGCATGACAATGACTTGCACCGCTTCTTCGCGGGCATCAACGAGGAAAACTCGGCCTATACGTTGGAGAAGAACGAAACCTTCGTCACTCCCGCCCTGGCCTTGACATACAGCGGAGAAGGACTGAGCGGAGCCAGCCGCAATTTCCACCGTTGGGGACGCGAATATAAGCTGGCCAATGGCGACACGTTGCGCAAAATCTTGTTGAACAGTTGGGAAGGTGTTTATTTCGACATCAACCAGACCGGCATGGACCAGATGATGGCCGACATCGCGGCAATGGGCGGAGAACTGTTTGTGATGGACGACGGATGGTTTGGCGACAAATATCCGCGCAACAACGACTCTTCGTCTTTGGGCGACTGGGTGGTAGACAAGCGCAAGCTGCCCAATGGCATCGAAGGCTTGCTGGCCGACGCCAAGAAGCACGGCATCAAATTCGGCATCTGGATTGAACCGGAGATGACCAACAGCAAGAGTGAATTGTACGAGCAGCATCCCGACTGGATTGTGAAGGCGCCTCAACGCGACGCCATACAGGGACGCGGCGGTACGCAATTGGTGCTGGACATGGGCAACCCCGAAGTACAAGATTTTGTTTTTGACGTAGTAGACGACCTGATGACGAAGTATCCCGAAATTGATTACATCAAGTGGGATGCCAATATGTCTATCATGAACCACGGTTCGCAATATCTGCCTGCCGACCGCCAGAGCCATCTGTACATCGAGTACCATCGCGGCTTGGAGAAAGTCTGCCAACGTATCCGCGCGAAGTATCCTGACCTGACCATACAAGCGTGTGCCAGCGGCGGCGGCCGTGCCAACTGGGGCATCCTGCCTTACTTCGACGAGTTCTGGGTGAGCGACAACACCGATGCCCTTCAGCGCGTCTACATGCAGTGGGGAACTTCTTACTTCTTCCCGGCCATGGCCATGGCTTCCCACATCAGCGCCGCCCCCAACCATCAGACTTTCCGCGTCATCCCGCTGAAATACCGCATCGACGTGGCCATGAGCGGTCGCCTGGGCATGGAGATTCAGCCCAAGAACATGACCGACGAGGAGAAGGCCCTCTGCAAGCAGGCCATTGCCGACTACAAGACCATTCGTCCGGTCGTGCAGCAAGGCGACATCTACCGTCTCCTTTCCCCGTATGACAAGCTGGGTGCCGCCTCGTTGATGTATGTCAGCCCGGAGAAAGACAAGGCCGTCTTCTATTGGTGGAAGACCGAGCACTTCGTCAATCAACACCTTCCCCGCGTACCTATGGCGGGCTTGGTTGCAGATAAGTTATATAAGGTGCACGAGTTGAACCGCATTGACAACGAACCTCTCTCCTGCGAAGGCCGGGTGTACAGCGGCGCCTATCTGATGGCTAACGGTCTGGAGTTGCCTTACAACCATAAAGTGGATTACCACAAACAGAACGATTATGCCAGTCGCGTACTCTATTTGGAGGAGGTGAAGTAAATTTGTATCTGTTTTTTTGATTGATAAGAAGATGAGGAGGGTGTGTCATTGCGATTTGGCACACCCTCTTTTTGGTGAAAGTGTATTAGGTTTATATTCAATATGTTACACTGTGATGATTTAAGAAAAGCGCCATATCCTCCATTCTTGGCAATTTCTTCGTGTCCGGATTTTTGCAACCGATGACACGCATCTCTCTCTTGTGCTTGTTAAAGCTCTTTAAATACTCCTCGTTTGTTTTAATTTTAGGGTGATTTGTCGTACCTTTGGCACAGTTAGTTTTTTCATTCAAGAGCAAATGGACAATTCTACGGAATACCCGGTGAAAGTCAGACGTCATTCATTGCGTGTCTTATGTATGTTGATGCTGGTGCTGATGCACCTTGACATATATGGGGGCAGTGTGATGTCCTTTTGGGAGTTTTCCGTTTTGCCCGTAGCGTGCCAAGAGGCCAATTCATTTTCGGATGCCGGGGCGGAGGTAACTGTCGGCAGTGTCCATGAGGAATGGGAAGATTTCGACTATCGTCGCCAAACCTTGCGCCATCCGCATTTGTGTCGTCCCGTTTTTTATGTGCGGACTGTTCTACCCGTTTTACAGGACATGCCTTGCGAATCCATTCATTTTTCTCCATTGCAGGACACGTTTTCTTATTCGGATGCCGATGTGTGCCTGTTCCATTGCCTGCTGATTATTTAGCGGCCATCCCTTTTTTCCGTGCTTTTTGATGGACTTTTGCATAGTCGCAAGAGTCCGGTTTGCGTTTGTCTTCTTCCAGGGCAAACTATGCACGCGTTCCTATGAATTTTTATTTAAACAAACATAAACATATCACACTCATTATTTTATGAAGCTACATTCAGCAAGGAAAGCCGCATGGGCTTTCGTGGCCGTTGCCTTGGGGGCTTCGTGCCAGTCAGAGGGCGGGACAACCGTCCATCAGAGCGAGACGATTCCGGTCGTGGTCATCAACCCGACGGACATTGAGTTTCCACGTTCGTATGTGGCCGACATCCAGGCGGTGCAGTTCGTGGAAATCAAACCCAAAGTGGAAGGTTTTGTCCAGCAGGTGCTGGTGGACGAAGGCCAGTTGGTGGAGAAGGGGCAACCCTTGTTCAAGCTCAGTTCGGAGAATTATGCCGAAGCCGTGAAGGAGGCCGAGGCCAACTACCGCCAGGCGCAGGTGGAGCTGGAGATGGCCAATTACGAGGCCGACCGCGTGGGACGCCTGGTGGAGAAGGAAATCTTCTCGCCCATCCGCCTGCACCAGGTGGAGAAGGAGCGGGAAGTGGTGAGCATGAAGGTGGAGCAGGCCAAGGCCAACTACCAGTTGGCGCAGACCAACTACGCCTATACCACCATCACCGCGCCCTTCACGGGATACATTGACCGCATCCCTTACAAGGTGGGCAGCCTGGTGAATCCGAACAGCCTGCTGACCACCGTGAGCGACATCTCGGAGGTGTTCGCTTATTATAAGGTAAATGAAAGCGAATACCTGCAATGGCGCCGCGCCCAGTTGCAGGGCGACAAGAACCGCCAGTTGGACAACATCGAACTGATCCTGTCCGACGGGAGCATCCATCCCTACCGGGGCGTGCAGGAGGCCGTGGAGGGTGACTTCGAGCGCGGGACAGGCTCCATTGCCTTCCGCGTGCGTTTCCCCAATCCCGAAGGCCTGCTCAAGCATGGCGTCACCGGCAAAATCCGTATGCTCACCAGCATGGACCACATCAGCCTGATACCCCAGAAATCCACTTTCGAGATCCAGGACTTCACCTACGTGTATGTGGTCGATTCCGCCAGTGTCACCAAGGTGAGGAGCTTCACGCCCATCGAACGCTACCAGAACTATTATGTGACGCAGGATTTCGAGCCGGGCACCACCATCGTCTACGAGGGCGTGCAGACGTTGAAGGACGGCATGAAGATAAAGACCGACACCATCTCGGCCCAGGAAATGCGGGAGGAGATGAAGCTGGATAACCTGAAAAAATAAGCCGTGCCATGTTCAAGTTGTTTATCAGAAGGCCGATACTTTCGGCTGTGTTGTCCGTCATCATCGTCTGCCTCGGGGCACTCTCCATCTCGTCGTTGCCCATCACGCAGTTCCCGGACATCGTGCCGCCTTCAGTGACGGTCACGGCCCGCTATACGGGTGCCAGTGCCGACGTCATGTCGAAGACCGTGGCCACCCCGCTGGAGCGTGCCATCAACGGCGTGCCCGGCATGACCTACATGACCACCGTCTGCACCAACGACGGCATGTCGCTCACCACGATTTACTTCAAGGTGGGCACTGACCCGGACGTGGCCGCCGTGAACGTGCAAAACCGTGTGACCACCGTGCTCGACGAGTTGCCCGAAGAAGTCATCCGCGCCGGCGTGGTGACGGAAAAGGAAGTGAACAGCATGTTGATGTATCTCAACGTGTTCAGTTCGGACAGCACCCATACCGAGAAGTTCGTCTATAACTTTGCCGACATCAACATCCTGCGCGAACTGAAGCGCATCGACGGCGTGGGCCTGGTGGAAATCATGGGCAGCCGCGATTACGCCATGCGTGTCTGGCTGAATCCCACCCGCCTGGCGGCCTACAACATGGTGCCCCAGGACGTGACGGATGCCATCCGCAGGCAGAACATCGAGGCGGCGCCGGGAAAGACCGGCATCAGCTCGGACAAGCTGCCCCAGCAGGTGCAGTACGTGTTGCAATACACCGGCAAGTTCAGCACTCCGGAAGAGTATGGCGAGATAGTGCTGAAGGCCATGCCGGACGGTTCCTTGCTGCGCCTGAAGGATGTGGCCGACATTGAGTTCGACTCGGAGGACTACAACATGATTTCCATGACGGACGGCAGTCCCTCGGCCTCCATCATGATCAAGCAGCGTCCCGGCTCCAATGCCCGCGAGGTCATCCAGAACATCAAGCAGCGCATGGAGGAAATCAAGAAGAGCAGCTTTGCGCCGGGCATGGACTATAACATCGCCTACGACGTGTCCCGTTTCCTCGACGCCTCCATCCAGTCAGTGCTCAAGACCCTTCTCGAAGCCTTCCTGCTGGTGTTTGTGGTGGTGTACATCTTCTTGCAGGATTTCCGCTCCACGCTGATTCCGGCCATTGCCGTGCCTGTGTCGCTGATAGGTACCTTCTTCTTCATGCAGATGATGGGCTTTTCCATCAACATGCTCACGCTCTTTGCCTTGGTGCTGGCCATCGGCATCGTGGTGGACAATGCCATCGTGGTGGTGGAAGCCGTCCATGTCAAGATACATCGCGACAAGATGTCGCCCTACAAGGCATCGGTGGCGGCCATCAGCGAGATTGGCGGCGCCATCATTGCCATCACGCTGGTCATGTCGGCCGTGTTCGTGCCCGTGGGCTTCATGGACGGGACGGTGGGCATCTTCTACCGCCAGTTCTCCCTCACGCTGGCCGTGGCCATCGTCATATCCGGCTTCAATGCCCTGACGCTCTCGCCCGCCTTGTGCGCCCTGCTGCTGAAGCCGTCGCGCAAGGGCGAGAAAAAGAAGAAGCGTTCCCTGATACGGCGTTTCTTCGTGTGGTACAACAAGTTCTATTTTGCTTTCGAGCGGAAGTACGAGTGGGGCATCCACAAGTACCTCAACCGGAAGTCTGTCACGTTCATCACCCTGATTGTCTTCCTGTTGGCCACTTACGGGAGCAACCTGATATTGCCCACCGGCTTCATTCCCAACGAAGATCAGGGCATGATATACATCAACGTGGATGCCCCTCCGGGAGCCACTGTGGAGCGTAGCCAGGAAGTGCTGAACCAGGTGCAGGCGGCCCTCTTGCCTTTCGAGGAGATTGAGACCATCTCCACCTTGGCGGGCTATAGCCTGATGACCGAGACCGAGGGAGCCAGCTATGGCATGGGCATGATCAACCTGAAGCCTTGGGAAGAACGTGAGGCCAGTGTGGAGGAACTGATGCAAATCTATGCCGACCGCACGTCGGACATCAAGGATGCCGACATCCAGTTCTTCCTGCCGCCTGCCGTGCCGGGCTTCGGCAATGCCAGCGGATTTGAATTGCGCCTGCAAGATAAAACTGCGGGTGACTTCCACGACTTTGCCGCCGTGGCCGATGAGTTGGTGGAGAGACTCAATGCCGACCCGCGCCTGCAAGGCGTCACTTCGGGATTCAATCCCAACTTCCCCCAGTATATGCTGAAGGTGGACTTGGCCAAGGCAGCCAAGCTGGGCGTGGATCTCGACAAGTCCATGGAAACCTTGCAAGCCTACGTGGGCAGCTTCTATTCGTCCAATTTCGTGCGCTTCGGACAGATGTACAAGGTGATGATTCAGGCCTCGCCCGAATACCGCATGGCACCGGAAGACCTCTACACCTACTTCGCCAAGAACAACGAGGGCAACGTGGTGCCTTACTCCAACTTCATGACCATGGAGCGCGTGTATGGTCCCAGCCAAATCACCCGTTACAACATGTTCACCTCCGCCTTGATTACCGGTGAAGGCGAGGGCGACGTCAGCACGGGCGAGGTGATACAGGCCGTGGAGGAAATCTGCCAAGATGTCTTGCCTCGTGGTTATGACATCGAATGGTCCGGCGTGACGCGCGAGGAGAAGGAATCCGGCGGGCAGACCTTCCTGATATTCGGCATCTGCCTCCTGTTCGTCTACCTGTTGCTGGCCGCGCAGTACGAAAGCCTGTTGTTGCCCTTCCCCGTATTGCTGTCCTTGCCGGCGGGCATATTCGGCTCGTACCTCTTCCTCTACCTGGCCGGGCTGGAGAACAACATCTATGCGCAGGTGGCCTTGGTCATGCTTATTGGCCTGCTGGGCAAGAATGCCATCCTCATTGTGGAGATGGCCAACCAGTTCCGCCACCAGGGCCTGACCATCCGCGAGGCGGCCATCAAGGGCGCGCTCAGCCGTTTGCGTCCCATCCTGATGACCTCGTTCGCCTTCATCTGCGGACTTATCCCGCTGATAATGGCCTCCGGGGCGGGCGCGCTGGGCAACCGCTCCATCGGCACGGCTGCGGCGGGCGGCATGTTTATCGGAACCCTTGTCGGCATTTTCCTGGTGCCCGGCTTGTACTTAATCTTCGAGAGCCTTTCCGCAAGGCTTGTTAAAAACCAAAAACGTTATGACGATGAAGAAGATGATGAAGCATAGTGTTACCTGCCTCTGTGCAGCATTCGTAAGTTTGATGTTTCTGCCCGGTTGCAAGGCTCCGGCTCTGACTGCAGACGAGCAGGTCGTCCTGCCTGACACGTATTTGTTGGAGGCGGACAGCGGCATGGTCCGCCTGTCGTGGAGGGATTTCTTCCCCGATGAGCAGTTGAAAGCTTATATTGATACGGCTTTGGCACGCAACCATTCTTTCCTGCAAGCCGTGGAGAATGTCACCATGGCCCGTGCCCAGGTGCGGGCAGGGACAGGGGCTTTGTTGCCTGAAGTTTCTTTGGGCATTGGTGCCGGGGTGCAACGCTTCGGCGACTACACGATGGATGGTGTGGGCAATAGCACAACCAATACTCCCGACTTGGATCCAGAGAAGCATATCCCTTCGCCCTACCGGGATTTCAACATCGGCATCGGTTTTCAATGGGAGGCCGACATCTGGGGGAAGCTGACCCACAAGAAGAGGGCGGCTGTCTCCCGCTGGCTCAAGTCTGTGGAAGCTCAAAGGTTGGCCCGTGCCCTGCTGATTTCGGAGACCGCCGGGCTATATTATGACTTGGTGGGATTGGACCAACAATACCGTACGTTGGGCGATGCCATCAAGGATGTGCAGAATGCCTACCAACTGACCAGCGAGCTGATGAAGGAAGGCGAAGTGTCCCGTCTTTCGGTAGACCAGTTCCTCTCCACCCGTATGAGGCTGGAGGCTGAACGCTTGGCCATCGGGCAGCAGATTGGGGAGACGGAGCGTGCTTTTGCCCTGCTCCTTGGCAAGTTGCCCTTCGAGGTGAAGCGCGCGGATTATGCCACGTTGCGGCAAGCCATTTTCCCGGTGCAGCGGGGCATACCGGCTTCTCTGCTGGCTTTGCGTCCCGACGTGCGTGCCGCCGAGCTGGAGTTGCTCGCTGCCAAGTCCGATGTGCAGGCTGCCCGCAAGTCTTTCTTCCCCTCCTTGACCTTGGGAGGCTCTGCCGGATTCAATGCTTTCGACCTTGGCCATTGGTTCAGTTCGCCTGCCTCGGCGGTCTATAACCTGGCTGCCGGGCTTACTGCCCCGATATTCCGCCGCAACGAAATCCGCACCCTGTGGGAGAACGCCAAGAGCCAGCAACGCATTGCCCTGCTCAACTACCACCATCAGGTGCTCTTGGCCTATCAGGAAGTGGTCAACCTGTTGGAAGCCACCCGTCTGACGGAGGAACGCCGTGAGCTGAAGCGCAAGGAGTGCCTGGTACACCGCCGTTCAGTGGACGATGCCAACGAACTGTTTCGCACCGGTTTTGCCGGCTATCTGGAGGTATTGACGGCCAATGAGCGTCATGTGGATTGCGAACTGGAGCAGATAGAACTGAACATCTACTATTGCAAGCTCAACGCCTGGCTCTACCGTTCGCTGGGCGGCGGGGAGTTCTGAGCAGTTGGCTTGAACAAGTTGATGATGATTTATCGGAAACCACCGATAAACATGAATTAAACGGATTAACAAGGTTTTCATGCCTACGCAAATCTGGCTAATTCATGTTTGTCGGTGGTTCGATTTTTCTTTTACAAGATAATTTGAACTCAATTGATAGTATTTAAGGCGCACTCTTCCCTCTGCAGCGGGACCGCATAGTTTGGAAACAGGAGGGGAAAGTGAATGAGGCTTGGAAAATGGTTACGGTTGAACGCCCAACCAATGGTCGATAAGTCGACGGGCAATGCTTAGTTTCTGGGGCAATTCGGGTAGGTGGTCGCGGTGGTAGAAAGCCCCCGCGCTCAGTTCTTCATCTTGTAGTTTGATGTTTCCGCCTGCATAGTCGGCTGTAAAACCAACCATCAGGCCGCTGGGATAGGGCCAAGGTTGGCTGTCGAAATAGCGGATGTTGCAGATTTTGAGCCCTGTTTCCTCTCGCACCTCTCGTTCCACACATTGCTCCAATGTCTCGCCCGGTTCCAGGAAACCTGCCACCAGTCCATAGAACGTGCCTCTGAAGTTGCGGGCATGTACCAGCAATATCTCATCGGTTCCCCGGCGTACAAGGACAATGATGGCTGTGGAGATGGGCGGATAAATCTCATAACCGCATGCCGGACAACGTTTCATGATGGGAGCCTGTTGCCGGGTAGGGGTTCCGCAGACTGGGCAAAAACGGCTGTGCCTGTCCCACCATAGTATTTGGAAAGCTTTCCCGGCCGCTTTGTATTCAGCTAATGTCACATAATCGAACGAAGCGCGCAATCCTACCATGAGCCATTGGTCATCTTCTTCCACGGAGAACTCGATGGCGGCCGTGTGAATGGTGTGTCCGTTGGGTAACAGCACTTCGTGGCGCATCGTTTGTCCTGTCAGTTTGCCAGAGAGTTCCGTCTCATCGGGTACGTGGAAATGTCCTTCCGCGTCTTTTCGCAAGAGCAGCCGGTCATTGTAGAAAATAAAACTTTGCATGGGGGAGATAAGCCTATTTCTTGACGGGAATCTTTTGCACCCGGCGCAGATGCCTTCCCCCTTCAAAATCGGTGCTGAAAAAAGCCTCCATGATAGCATCCGCCTGCTCATTGCTGATGAAGCGGCCAGGCATGGCCAGCACGTTGGCATCATTGTGTTTTCGCGACAAGGCAGCCAATTCCGGTTCCCAACACAAGGCACAACGTATGCCCTGGTGTTTGTTCAGTGTGATGCTGATACCTTGCCCGCTACCGCAGATGGCTATACCGGGATAGCATTCGCCTTGTTCTATTGCTTCGGCCATGGGGTGGGCATAGTCTGGATAATCACAACTTTCTTCCGTGTAAGTACCGAAATCCTTGTAAGCCAATCCTTTTGCTTCCAGCCATTGTTTGACATGCTGTTTCAGCGGGAATCCCGCATGGTCAGAGCATATTCCTATGGTTTTTATTGTCATTGTCTGATGGTGAAAAGAAGCCGGGAGGCAATCCTCCCGGCTAAAAAACTATTACAACATTTCTTTTACCTGTTTGTACACATTCTCAGCAGTAAAGCCCAGTTTCTCGTCCAATACCTTGTAAGGGGCAGAGAATCCGAAAGAAGGTAATCCCCAAACTTTGCCGTTCGGACCAACCAGACCTTCCAGTGTGACAGGCAACCCGGCAGTCAAACCGAATATCTTGGCTCCGCATGGCAGGATGCTTTCCTGGTATGCGGCTGTCTGACTGCGGAACAAACCTTCTGAAGGCACTGACACAATCCGTACTTTTACACCCTCTTGGCGCAGAAGTTCGGCACCGGCCACCAGCGTAGATACTTCAGAACCGGAAGCCAGCAGGATGACATCCGGCTGTTCGTCCGAACCGGCCACGATGTAAGCGCCGCAGGCAGCCTGCGCATAGTTTGTGCCGACTGGCAGATTTGCAATATTCTGCCGGGAAAGAATCAGGGCGGTAGGAGTCGAGGTGTTCTCCATGGCCAGTCTCCAAGCCACGGTCGTTTCTTCGACATCTGCAGGGCGGAGCACCAACATGGAGTTGTGTCCCTTGTGGTTCTGGAGTTTTTCCATCAGGCGGATTTGCGCTTCCTGTTCCACCGGTTCATGGGTAGGCCCATCTTCGCCGACGCGGAAGGCATCATGCGTCCAAATGAACTTGATGGGTACTTCCATCAGTGCGGCCATGCGCACGGCAGGTTTCATGTAATCCGAGAATACGAAGAAAGTGCCGCAAGCCGGAATGACACCGCCGTGCAGGGACATGCCGATGCAGCAGCAAGCCATAGTCAGTTCGGCTACGCCGGCCTGGAAGAAAGCCCCTGTGAAATCCCCCTTTACGAAGGCATGGGTCTTTTTCAGGAAACCGTCCGTTTTGTCCGAGTTAGACAAGTCAGCCGAAGCGACAATCATGTTTTCCACTTGCGTGGCCAATGCGCCAAGCACTGTGGCCGAAGCGGCACGTGTCGCGCTGTTGGCTTTCTGTTGCACGGCATTCCAATCCACCTGGGGAGCCTCTCCTGAGAAGAACGATTCCAATTTGGCTGCTTTTTCCGGGTTGGCCTTGGCCCATTCAGCTTTTATGGCATATTGCTTGGCTACGATTTCTTTCAGTTCAGCAGCCCGTTTGGCATACAATTCTTTGACTTCAGGGAAGATGACGAACGGGTTCTCCGGGTCTCCGCCCAAGTTCTTGATTGTGTTGATGTAAGCGTCTCCTCCCAAGGGTGCGCCGTGTGTGGCGCAACAAGCCTCATAGCTGCTCCCGTCGGCCCGTCTGGCTCCTTTGCCCATGACGGTATGGCCGATGATAAGGGTCGGACGTTCTGTCTCAGCCTTTGCTTCATTCAATGCCTGGCGGATGGCATCCGGGGCATTTCCGTCGATGGTGATGACTTTCCATCCCCAAGCCTCGTATTTCTTGGCGGTATCTTCACTTGTTACGGCCTTGGTGTCGGTAGACAACTGAATGTCGTTCGAGTCATAGAACATGATGAGGTTGTCCAGCCCCAAAGTGCCGGCAATGCGTCCTGCGCCCTGCGAGATTTCCTCCTGTATTCCTCCGTCAGAGATGTAAGCGTAAATGGTCTGCGGCATGACTTCCGGGAAACGGGCTTTCAGGAATTTGGCGGCGATGGCGGCTCCCACGGCAAAGGTATGTCCTTGACCCAGCGGGCCGGAAGTGTTTTCGATACCGCGCATGATGTCACGTTCCGGGTGCCCAGGTGTCGGGCTTCCCCATTGGCGGAACTGCTTTAGTTCTTCTATGGTAAACTTGCCTGCCAATGCCAGTGTGGAGTATAACATGGGCGACATGTGGCCCGGATCCAAGAAGAAACGGTCACGTCCTTCCCATGTCGGGTTCTCCGGGTCGTATATCAGAAATTCGGAGAATAGTACGTTGATGAAATCTGCACCTCCCATGGCACCACCCGGATGCCCGGAGTTCGCTTTCTCCACCATTGAGGCTGCCAGGATACGGATGTTATCTGCGGCCTTCGTCATGAGTTTGCTGTTGTTCATATTTATTTACGTTTAATAGATTCTTTTTCTTTGTCGGAGCCTATGATTGTCTTTTTATCTTTGCAAAGATAATCGTTTGTATCCAATAATCCCATGAAAAAAGTTTCTTTTATAGGCATGTAATGTTGCCTGCCAATAAAAAACGCTTCCAACGAGGCCGATGGAAGCGTTTTTTGTTAAAAGATGGTTCCTATTGGGGATTTACTCCAATCTGCGTGCGCCATCGCTGATGACAACGTCGTAAATCTTGGGACTTCTGTTGAATTTCTTCTTGAATTCTTCTTTGGCCTTTTCGATGAACGTGCCATACAACTCTTCTTTGACCAAGTTGATGGTGCAGCCTCCAAAGCCGCCGCCCATGACGCGCGAACCCGTGACACCGCAGTCGAAAGCCAAGTCGTTCAAGAAGTCAAGCTCTTCACAGCTTACTTCATACAACTTGCTCATGCCATAGTGTGTTTCATACATCTTTTGGCCCACGGTCTCATAGTCATTCTTTTCCAAGGCGTCGCACACATCCAGTACCCGCTGGATTTCTTCGATTACATATTCGGCGCGCTTGTAGTCTTCTTCGCTGACTTCGGCCTGCACTTCTTGCAACATTTCCATGGTGCAGTCGCGCAGAAATTCTACGTGCGGATGTCTCTTCTGGATGGCTGCCACCACTGTTTCGCAGCTTTGGCGGCGTTTGTTGTAAGCCGACGAGGCCAGTTCGTGCTTAACCACCGAATCCACCAATACCAAGCGGTAACCTTTCGGTTCGAAATGATAGTATTGGTATTCCAGCGAGCGGCAGTCCAGGCGCATCAGGTTGTCTTTCTTGCCGAATACGGAAGCAAACTGGTCCATGATGCCGCAGTTCACGCCACAGTAATTATGTTCCGTGGCTTGTCCCACCTTGGCCAATTCGAATTTGTCGATTTTGTTGTCGCCGAACAAATCATTCAATGCATAAGCGTATGTGCTTTCCAAAGCGGCGGACGACGACATTCCCGCTCCTAAGGGAACGTCTCCGGCAAAGGCCGTATTGAATCCCTTCACCTCTACGCCCCGTTTGATCATCTCGCGGCATACACCGAAAATATACCGTGCCCAGCTGGCCCGGGGAGCATCTTCTTCTTTCAATCCGAACTCTACATAATCTTTCAGGTCGATGGAGTAAGCCTTCACTACATCTGTCCCGTTAGGCTTGATTTCTGCAATCATTCCCTTGTCAATGGCACCGGGAAAGACAAAACCGCCGTTGTAATCTGTGTGTTCGCCGATAAGATTGATGCGTCCCGGAGCGGCGTATATAGCTCCTGTAGTTCCATCGAAATGTTTGATGAAACGACTTCTTACATATTCTATATCCATAGCTTTAGTGTATTAAGTGAATAATAAGTATCTGTCTGAATCTATTTGAGTGCGATGGCTGTATCATAGCCCGATGATGCGGCCATCGCAAGCAATCGATGGCTGTACCATATGCTTGCGATGGCTGTATCGCTTTTATCAGTCTACGGGAATATCCTTGTTCACGTTCTTGCAACCAACCAAGCTGTAATAAAGCAGGTAAGCCAGCAATGCGATGATGAGCCAATAGCTGGTCATGTAACCGGCTGCATCCGAGATGAACTGCTGTACCAGCGGGAAGATGCCACCGCCTACCACCATCATCATGAACAGACCCGAAGCCTGTGCCGTGTATTTGCCCAGACCTTCTACGGCCAAGTTGAAGATACCGCCCCACATGACGGAAGTGCATAGGCCGCAGAGCACCAGGAACAAGGCACTGGCCGGAACCTGGGCTATCTGGAATCCTTCGCCTACGGTGTAGCCCGGCATGGATACGGTGATGCTCTTCGGCAACAGGATGGCTATCAGGACAAAGCAGATGGCCAACGACGAAGCGACAATCAACTGCGTGCGGCTGGATACCTTGGCGCTGATGGCGCTACTTGCCAGACGGCCTACCAACATGAGCATCCAATACATGGCAGCAATGGCACCGCCAATGGCTGCCCCGTTGGCTGTCAGGCCCGCACCTCTTTCACTGGCATCTGCCAAGTAGAAGTTCAGTGTGCCTGGGATACCGATTTCGATGCCCACATATACGAAAATACCGAAAATACCCAATACCGTGTGGCGGAAGTTCCAAGGGCTGTATTCGAATTTCTCTTTCTTTTGGGAACCTTTCTTCAGGTGGGGCTCAGGAATGCTTACAAAAGTAATGATGAGGAAAGTCAGCACAAATACGCCCATCGCGATGAACAACAGCGGAGTGACGTCGGACATGGCGGTCTTGTCGGTAACAGTACCAATCAGTGCACCTACGAACAACGGAGTCAGCGTGCCGGCCAGCGAGTTCAGTGCGCCACCGGTCTGGATAAGCTGGTTACCACGGTTGCCGCCGCCACCCAGCAGGTTCAGCATGGGGTTGACCACCGTGTTGAGCATACATACGCAGAAACCGCAGATGAAAGCGCCCAGCAGGTAGATGATAAAGTTCAGTTTGATGACATATTCTCCCATGGAGAACACAGAGGTCTCTGCCCCGCAGAAACTGGATAAATATTGAGTGAACAGGCCGAGGAAGCCGACTGCCATGGCGATAAGGGCTGTCTTTTTGTAACCGATTTTTACAAGCATGTTACCTGCCGGGATACCCATGAACAGATAGGCTAAGAAGTTCATCATGTTACCCATCATTCCCAGTGTATTCGCACCGGCGTACTCGTTTTTCCAAATCGTGCCAAACGGGGCGGCCAGATTTGTTACAAAGGAAATCATTGCAAACAGGAAACACATGGCAATGATGGCAATCAGGTTTCCGTTTTTCTTTTCTTGTGTCATAGTTCTTTTGTAATTACAGATTTATAAATTTAGTTTATTATTCTTCTTCTCCTTGGATTCCGAATTTGTAGACGGTGATTTGCTGGTATTCGTCGCCAGGCAATAATACGGCCGACGGGAAATGCGCTTTGTTGGGAGTGTCGGGGAAGCATTGGGCTTCGAAGCATACGGCACTGCGCGCCGGGAATGTGGCGCCGTGGCTGCCTGCGAATCCGTTCAGCCAGTTGCCCGTATAGAGCTGTACTCCGCCCTCTGTCGTATAGACTTCCATCGTACGCCCGTTTGCCGGACACAAACAGGTGGCTGCCAACTCCAACGCGCCGCGTTCAGTCTTGTTCAGCACATAGCAATGGTCGTATCCGCTTCCGTTTTTCAGTTGCTCGAACGCGTCGTCTATCCGTTCTCCCAGCGCGTGAGGCGTCCGGAAGTCCATCGGAGTGCCTTCCACCTTCAGAATTTCTCCTGTCGGGATGGACACCTCGTCGATGGGAACATAAAAATCGGCATTGATGGTAACGATGTGGTCGAGTGCGGTAGGGGTGGGATGGGCGATGCCCGCCAGATTGAAAAATCCGTGGTTGGTCAGGTTGACGACTGTGGCTTTGTCCGTAGTGGCTTTGTATTCAATGGCCAGTGCATTGATTTCATCTTCCAGCCGGTAAGTGACTTCTACTTCCAGCTTGCCGGGGAAACCTTCTTCGCCGTCATTGGAAGTATAGTTGAAGATGACGGTTGTCGAGGTCGGTTGTACGGCGTCCCATACGCGGGCATGGAAGCCTGTCGGTCCGCCGTGCAGGGAATTGGGGCCATTGTTGATAGCCAATTGGTGCTCTTCGCCATATAAGGTGAACTTCCCTTTGGCGATGCGGTTGCCATACCGGCCGATGATGGTACTCAAGAAAGGTTCGGGGCTGTGGATGACATGTTCGATGCTGTCGTGTCCCAGGATGACATTGTCATAATGTCCGTCCTTGTCGGGGACCATGATGGAGAGTATGGCGCATCCGTAGTTCGTGACGGCCACTTCCATGCCTTTGGCATTCCTTAATATATACAAGTCGGTTTTCTTCCCGTCGATGTCTTTTTGAAAATCTTGCCTGTTCAGGCCTGACAGATTGTGTTCTGTTGTAGCAGTGTTTGCCATGATCATGGTAGTTTTTATTAATTTGCTTGCAAATAAAGGGAAATTCTTTTGTTCTCCCAAGGAAAAGGGGGAAAATGTAAGAACCATTTTAGGAAAGTTTAGCGTTTGGGAAAATCTTCATTTCTTTGCTGCCTTTTTTTAGAATCTATTTGAAAATCGCTTTCTCTGTCATGTTGAGTGAAGCGAAGCGAAATCGAAACATCTCCTGAATACCCTTGTTACGTCGGGAGATTCTTCACTGTGTTCCCTTAGACAGAGGAAATGAAAATCTAAACAGGCTCTTATTTCTTCTTCCAAATTTTGACAGACTACTTATTTTTTTGTATGTTTGCCGCCATAATCAATGTAAATCACATTATTAAAGATTTTAGTAAGACAAATGTATCCTTTAAAGTTTGAGCCTATCTTGAAGCAAACGCTTTGGGGAGGCGACAAGATCATTCCATTCAAGCATTTGAACGTATCTCTTCCGAACGTCGGCGAGAGTTGGGAAGTCTCTGCTGTGGAAGGCAGTGAGTCCGTGGTGGCCAACGGTCCTGACAAGGGGTTGACCCTGCCCGAGATGGTGCGCAAGTACAAAGAAGAACTGGTGGGCGAGGCCAATTACGCGCGTTTTGGCTCCAAATTCCCCTTGCTCATCAAGTTTATTGATGCCAAGTTGGACCTCTCCATCCAGGTGCATCCCGACGATGCGCTGGCCAAGAAACGCCATAACAGTTTCGGGAAAAACGAAATGTGGTATGTCGTGGCAGCAGACAAAGGCGCCAAGCTCATCTCCGGTTTCGCCAAGGAGATTACTCCCAAGGAATATAAGGAACGGGTGCACGATGGCTCCTTTGCCGAAGTGTTGCAGACCTGTGACATTCAGCCCGGCGATGTGTTCTATGTGCCCGCAGGGCGTGTACACGGCATTGGCGCCGGCGCTTTTGTGGCCGAGATTCAGCAGACGTCCGACATCACCTACCGCATTTTCGACTACAACCGCAAGGACAAAGACGGCAAAACGCGTGAACTGCACACGGCACAGGCTGTGGACGCCATCAACTTCTCCGATGTGCAGGATGACTTCCGTACGGCCTACGACCACGTACAGAACGAACCCGTGGAAGTGGTGGCCTGCCCTTACTTCACGACTTCTGTCTATGACATGACCGAGGAAATCTCCTGCGACTATTCAGAACTCGACTCGTTTGTCATCTTCATCTGTGTGGAAGGCTCCTGCCGCTTGATAGACAACGAGAAGAATGAAATAGCTTTGCAGGCGGGCGAGACTGTGCTCCTGCCTGCTGCGACACAAGAAGTGACTATCGTGCCGGACAAGGCCGTGAAATTGCTTGAGACTTACGTGTGATATTTTCCTACCAGGCGCGGATTCCATGGGGTTCACAATCTTATGCGTGCGGTCTGCGAAATCCGCGCCTGGTTGTATTTTTCTTTCCTATTTAATACCTTTGTAACGCTAAGTCCGTACTTTTGCATTTAAAAACAGACAGCATACCTATGTATTCAGTAAAAAAACTTGCAGATGAGCGGTCGTTGGTGCTTCGCCTGATAGACGGAGATGAAAATGCTTTTTGCGAACTCTACGCCGCCTATAAAGACCGCCTGCTCTATTTTGCCATGCGCTTCCTGAAGTCCAAGGAGTATGCTGAAGACGTTTTCCAGGACACCTTTGCCATTATTTGGCAAGGCCGTCGCTTCATCGATCCGGATGTCTCTTTTTCCGCTTATGTGCACACCATCGTGCGCAACCGCATCCTCAACCAGCTTCGCACCCTGGAACAACACGAGCGTTTGCGCGAACATATCCTTTCGCAGGCAGTCGATTACAGCAACGACACAAAGCAGGAAATCCTGTTCAACGACCTGCGGCAACTCATCTCCAGGGGGCTGCAGTTGCTGACGCCCCGCCAGCGCGAAATCTTCCAGATGAGCCGTGAAATGCAGTTGTCGCACAAGGAAATAGCCGAACAACTGGGCCTCTCCGTCTATACGGTGCAGGAATCCATATCCACTTCGCTGAAGACTCTCCGCGATTACCTTCGCAAGAATACCGTGACCGGCGTGGACGCTGTGCTGCTTCTTATCTGCCTGAATGCGTTATAAAAAAGGTTAATGTAACCCCTGTTTCTTCTTCTTCGCGTGTACCTGTTATAAATCGGGCATGATCATCATTGCATAAAATTCAAGTGAAACATGAAATCTACAGGGAATGATAAAAAATGGTGGCAACGGTATATAGATAATCTTTACACCCAAGAAGACTTCCGCCAACTGGGCCTCCGCTTGGACGACCCGCAATCGGCCAGGGCGCTCCATGAACTGATGTCCGGCATTTGGGAAGAGGCGGCCGCCCAGTCCACAAGCGACCCTTCGGAACGCGAACAATACAAGGAAGAAGCACGCCGGCTGTTGCGGCGTCTCCGTCCGGCTCGCCGTTTCCGCTTCAAGCGTGTGGCGTCGATAGCCGCTTCTGTGGCCGCAGTCTGCTGCTTGGTGCTGGGAGTCGCTTATTTCTGGCAGACGGAGAGTCAGGCCAATATCAATTACTTGGAGGCTTCCACTTCCTACGGCGAGCACAAGGAAGTCCGCCTGCCGGACGGCACTACCTTGGTGTTGAACTCTTGTTCGTCCGTGCGCTATCCCGAGCGTTTTGAGGGCGACGAGCGTCGTGTCGCCCTCGAAGGTGAAGGCTACTTCCGCGTGCACCACGACGAAGACCATCCTTTCTTAGTTGAGGCTTCCGGCCTGGACGTGCGCGTGCTGGGCACCTGCTTCAATGTCAAGTCCTATTCCTCCGACCAACTGATGTCCGTAGCTGTGGAAGAAGGCAAAGTGCAAGTCGACCTGCCCGAGGCCATGATGCGCCTGGTGGCCAGCGAGCGTGTCACCATCGATACCTATTCCGGCGAATATGCCAAGCAGAAATCCGAATCGGAGGTGGCCGTGTGGCGTGAAGGCCGTTTGCGTTTCTATCGGACTCCTTTGTCCGATGTGGCCAAGGAATTGGAGAGGCATTACCATTGCCGGATAGTGCTTGCGGGCGGGGCAGGGAGCGACAACCTCATCTCCGGCGAGCACGACAACAAGACCCTCGACGCCGTTCTCCGCTCCATCGAATATACCAGCGGCATCCGCTACCGCGCGGAAGGGGATAGCATCGTGCTTTATAAGTAGCGGGTAGAGCGACAAGTTATTCGCCGAATTTTTTCGGCGAATAAAGGGCGTAATCGCCGAAAAGGGGAGGAAAAGCCTTTGGGGAGAGCTTATTTGATCACGATGTCGCTGCCGATGATAAGCCTTACGCCGTATTCATTTTTGAATCTTTGCATGTATTCTTTGTGACTGACGGCGAATGTCGGATGTTTTTTGTTGCAGGCGTATGCCATCCGGTGCCGGAAAGTGTTTATGTCGTGGCAATTTTTAAAAATCCGGATGGTTGTAAGCAATTGTTCTTCAACAGCATGTGTTATCCAATCTTTCCTCTGGTCTTTCAATTCGACAAAAATGATATACTTGGCATGGCGAAGCAGGGCATCGCAACGATTTTCCATTTCCCCGTTTTCACGTTTGATTTCAATCTTGTTGTCAACGGCTATGAAATAAACCGGTTCTTTTGTCCGGTTTTCAACTATGGCAATCCACTGTTCTCTCTGTGCAGGTTCGGTGCTCGCATACGCAGGAGTCTTTTCTGCTTCATCCTCATCATCGCAGATGCCGAATAAAGCAGCATTAATCTCTTCTTCGTCTTTGAAAAAGTCAATCTTTTCCATTATTCTGCATTCAATTCTTCTTCAATGTCAAGCAACGCATCAAAGAGCATATTGGTGTCGTTCAATTTCTTGTTCAGGAAATTGTCGTCCGAGGGAAGTCCTTCGTAGTTGCCCAGTTCGTTGGCGGTGCCGTTTTCCAGTTCATAAATTGCCAAGTCTTTCGCTTGTATCAAACTGCCTTTCGGTACTATCCGATAGAGTTCCGCCTCCAGTTCATCGTGGCCCTTGGCTTTTGCAGCCAGTTGCGTGGCTTTGACTGCCAATGTCAGGTAGTTGATGATGTAAGGACTGTGCGTGGTTAGTATCAGCCTGTTGTCGGGCAGCGCATTGGTGGTGGCCATCAGTTCGTAGAGCACATTCTTTTGGGAATCGGGGAACAAGTTCAGTTCCATTTCTTCTACGACGTTGACGAAGCGCGAATAGCGATAGCGTGAAGACAGGCTGCGCAGCGAGGCCTTTTTTACGTCCTCGCTCAACTGGCTGTCGTTCATGATGCTTTCCACCTCCCTTTGCAGTGCCTTCTGCTCTTTTTCAGAAAGGTTATTGTTTTGTGAACTGTCTTGTACCATTTCCGACAGATTTTTTGAAACCAGCAACAGAGGCAGTGCAGACTGGAAACCGCTGGAAGCTGCCGACAGTTTTATTTCAAAGTCGGCATGTGTCAGTTTGGATATGTCGTTGAGGGTATCGTATTCAAATCCCACTCCGCCAAAGGGAAGAGTGTATCCGCTTTTCTGCTTAGTTTTCGCATGGGCATACTCTTCGAGGAAAGTCATCATGGAGCTTCCCAGTCCCTTCAACTGTGAAGGGTGGTCCACGCTGCCCAGAATGCTCCGTTCGGCAGGCACATACATCACCTTCGAGATGCTGAAAAAGTCATGTCCTTGTTCTGTCTCCTTAATCCTCAATGTCTCGTCTTGATAGCAAAACGTATAATGAGAGCCATTGAACGCCAGTTCCGTATCTGTTCTGAAATAACTTTCCAAATTGTTGTAGGCAGCGAATGTCTTTCTGAATCTGGAATAGCGCGTAATGTATTGCTCTGTCAGCGAGTGCCGCATCAAGGCTTTCTCTAACCATGAAAACAAGGCGTAAAGTTTTGCTACGGTGCTTTTCCCGGAGCCTTGTTCGCCTATCATGACGGTCATTTTCCGGATGTCTACCTTCGCTTCCTTGATAGGGCCGAAATGGCGGATATATAATGTTTCAGTTTGAACCATAACTATATGTTTTTGCAAATGTAACGATTCTGATTGAAAAAGGAGTTGCGTGCCCGCCTTTTTTTGCTCCCGGGGTGGGACGGAGCCCTATTATCTTCCTTTCTCCTTCGTTACTTCCTCTTACCTCGCTCCTACCTCGCTCTTGTGTATAGACAGGAGCGAGGTAAGAGCGAGGTGCGACCGAGAAACGACTTTGGTAGGGCTTCTTTTGACGCAACCTGCGTGGGCTATGGCTTTCAACAAGTCGGCATACTTTTCTGTTATTCATTAAAGTCCGAGCATAGCCGCAGGGCGTATGTTTAATATAGGGAAGTGCTCTTTTTCATAAGCTATTACGATATCAGACATCATGGTGAGCTCCACGGCATTCTTGTCGTTAGTCGGGGTATTGTCATCCACTAATGGAAGGAGTTCTTCAATTCTTGATTGGGCAAATTCATATTGTTCTTTGGTTATCTTACTCATACTGCTAAGAAATTAAATGGTTGAACAATCCGAAAGTTTAAATCGCTCCATTACCCTTTTCGTCAGCATGTTTGCGGAGAGGGAATGATTTTTCTTTGCTAAATAAAGTTAATAAGACCCCTGCTTGGCGGGAGTATAGTGTATATTAGGGTGGAAACGAGTTATTAATCTTTAAACACCAAAGCCATGAAGAAAGCACCTCCTTGATTCTTTTTTAAAAGCAGGGACCGGCTCCCAGAGCAGTCCCTGCGCGGTACGGATGCGTGCCCGAAGGTTTCGAAGCAGACGGGCGCCGTGTCGCAATTTTGTTCCTAACAATTTATTCAATCATTAAAAACGCGCAAATTTATGGATTATCTTTCGAATGTTGAAAGAAGAGGCAAGAATGTAAACGCATTTTTAGCATTTTTGCTGTTTCTATGTATGGCGCTGGCTCCCGGAAGAGGGTGGGCGCAAGAGAAGTCTGTCACGCTGGACGTGCAGGGGGCGAACCTCGAGTCTGTGTTGAAGCAGATAGAAAAGCAGACGGACCTGACATTTTTTTATGACCAAAGCGTGGTGGATGCGGCGCCGGCAGTGACCGTCCGTTTGTCCGGCGTGTCGCCCCAGGCGGCTTTGGATGCGATTGCCCGGCAGACAGGGCTGAGTTTCAATAGGGATAATAATACGGTGACCGTGGGCAAGGGCTCACAAGCAGGAAAGACGACGGGCCTCTCTACCGTCCGTGGCAAGGTGGTGGACGCGAATGGCGAACCGCTGGTGGGCGTGAGCGTGGCGTTGGAAGGCAGTTCGCGGGGCGTCATCACGGATGCGGACGGCAACTACACCCTGTCCAATGTGCCTCAAGACGCTTACTTGGTGTTCTCTTACGTCGGTTTTGAAACGGCAAGGCTGAAAGCCGACGCCCGTCACACGCGCGAGGTCATCTTGCGGGAAGACGCCGAGTTGCTGGACGAGGTGGTCGTTGTGGGCTACGGCACGCAGAAGAAGGTCAACCTGACGGGCGCGGTCGCAGTGGTCGAGAGCGAGGAACTGGTCAACCGTTCTGCGCCCAACATGTCCCGCCTGTTGCAGGGTGCGGTGCCCAACATGACCATCAACTTCGCTTCGGGTTCGCCCATACAGGGGGGTACCATCAACATCCGTGGTATCAACACCATCAGCGGCACGGCCAACCCGTTGGTCTTGATTGACGGCATTGAGGGGGACATCAACAGTGTGAACCCCAATGACGTGGAGTCGATAAGCGTCTTGAAGGATGCCTCTTCGTCGGCTGTATATGGTGCCCGTGCCGCCTATGGCGTGATTCTGATTACGACCAAGGAAAGCTCGGAAAACAAGGTGACGGTCAACTACAACGGGCGTTTCAGCTTCGGCAAGAACACCACTTCTACCGACTACGAGACGCGCGGCTTCTATTCGGCCGCCATTGCCAACATGTTTTATAGCACCTATCAGGGCATACCCTACCAAGACCTCACGGAGGAAGATTACTACGAGATGTGGATACGCCGCAACGACGCAGTGGAAGACCCGTCGCGCCCCTGGGTGGTGGAAAAGAACGGGCAGTACAAGTATTACGGCAACTTCGACTGGTACAACTTCTTGTTTGACAACACGCGGCCCACGTGGGAACACAATGTCAGCGTCTCCGGCGGGAACGACAAGGTAAAATATTTGCTTTCAGGAAACTATTATACGCAGAGAGGCGTCATGCGCATAGATGCGGACCGCTACAAGAAGTACAACTTCCGTTCGAAGATTACGGCCCAGTTGAACGACTGGCTGGAAATCAGCAACAACACGTCCTACTACGCCACCCAGTACACCTATCCGGGACGTTCGGGCACGGAAGAAATGTTCAACCAGGCTTCTTGTGGTGGTTTGGCCAATGTAGTACCGGTAAATCCGGACGGGTCGTTGGTTTATTTGAATCCTATGTCCAACACCGGAGCCAACCATGTAATGGGTGGTATTGGCGCCATCTTGCTGAGCAACCAGCAGAAAGGCCGGCAGCCCAACAAGCAGAACAGTTATGATTTCTCCACCACGTTCGAGGTGGCTATCAAGCCCGTCAAGCATCTGGAGATAAGGGGTAGCTACAACTGGTCGCGCTATAACTACAACGACGTGAACCGCAACTTGCCGGTGCAATACTCCATGACACCGGGCGTCCTCACCGACATGACCGTAGACCAGTGTGGCGGCAACTACCTGGCAGAGGAGCACAATGCTAACACGCGGCAGACCATCAATGCTTATGCCACTTACGACAACCTGTTTGCCGGCAAACATAATGTAAAAATCATGGGTGGAGTGAACTATGAAAGCCGTTATTACAAAAATAACTTCATGAGGCGTGAAGGTTCGCTCTCTGACGAACTGAACGATTTCAACCTGGCCACCGGCGAAGACTTCTCCATCACGGGCGGACAAAATGAATACAAGCTGTTCGGTATGTTCTACCGCCTGAACTACGGCTTTGACGACCGCTACCTGTTTGAGGCCAGCGGACGATATGACGGCAGTTCCCGCTTCCGCCGGGGCGACCGCTATGGTTTCTTCCCCTCGTTCTCGGCGGCATGGCGCGTCAGTGAGGAAGAGTTCTTCCAGCCGGCCAGGAAGTATATGGACAACCTGAAGCTGCGCCTGTCCTACGGCTCGCTGGGCAACCAGGCTTCCGTGGGCTACTACGACTACATGCAGCTTATCAATACCGGCAGCCAGCTGAACTACAAGTTCGGCGGCAGCAGCAAGGCTTACTACGCCTCCGAGTCGGCTCCCAATGCCAGTGACATGACCTGGGAAACCGTCATCACCAAGAACATCGGCCTGGACATGGGCTTCCTGGGCAACCGATTGAATGTCGGCTTCGATGCCTATATCCGCGACACGAAAGACATGCTGATGCCCGGCAAGACCCTGCCGGCCGTCTACGGCGCGTCGTCGCCCAAGATGAATGCGGCCGACCTGCGCACCAAGGGTTGGGAACTGAGCGCGACGTGGGACGACAGCTTTGTCGTGGCAGGCAAGCCCCTGCGTTACCAGGTGACGTTCGGCATCGGCGACAACACGTCTGAAATCACGAAGTACGACAATCCCAACAAGACCCTGACCGACCCGTATGTGGGCATGAAGCTGGGCGACATCTGGGGATACAAGATTGACGGTTATTTCCTGAGCGACGAAGAGGCTGCCAACTGGAAAGTAGACCAGTCGATAGTAAACACCATGATTAACCAGAGCGTGATAGACAACGGCCTTCATGCCGGCGACCTGAAGTTCGTGGATGTGGACGGCAATGGCAAGATTGAGAAGACTACTTCGGCCAACGACATCAAAGACCAGGTGATTATCGGTAACTCCATGCCGCGTTACAATTACAGCGCTTCACTGTCCGCTTCGTGGAACGGGATAGACGTTTCGATGCTCTTCCAGGGCGTGGGACGCCAGCATTGGTATCCGAACGGCGAAGCAATGGACTTCTGGGGACCGTATGCCCGTCCTTACACGGCACGGGTTCCGCGTGATTTCATGAGTCAAGTTTGGAGTGAAGAAAATCCGAATGCTTATTTCCCCCGTCCCAGAGGCTATGTGGCCCTGATTAGTGACCGCGAGTTGGTAGAGGTCAACAACCGCTACTTGCAGAACGTGGGCTATTGCCGCCTGAAGAACTTCACCATCGGTTACACCTTGCCCAAGAAGTGGACGCAGAAGGTGCAGATTCAGAAGTTGCGTGTCTACTTCAGTGGTGAGAACCTGCTGACGTTCAGCAAGCTGCATTCCGACTTCATCGACCCGGAACAGGCTTCGGGTACGAACACATGGAACTCATACCGTTCGGCAGTCCAGAACTATCCGTATGCAAAGATGTTCTCTTTCGGCGTGGAAATACAGCTTTAATTTAACTTCTAAAAAATGATAGGAATATGAAAACAACCAGACTTATCATCTATACTGCTCTGTTTGGCCTCGCTTTCCTGGCCACGTCTTGCGACGACATCTTGGACGTGACCCCGAAAGACAGGTTGGTCGCAGAGACTTATTTCAAGACAGAAGAGCAGCTGGAACTGTTCAGCAACCGCTTCTATGAGCAGAACTTTACCGGCACCAGCAACATGTTCAAGGAAAATGCCGACCAGTTTATCATTTCTCCTTTGGACGCAGCCATCAGCGGACAGCGTTATGTTCCGGAGACCGGCGGCGGATGGGATTGGGGAAACCTGCGTTCCATCAATTACTTCCTGGCCAATATCCACAATTGTGATTCGGAGACGGCCCGGGTGAAATACGAGGGTATCGCCCGCTTTTTCCGCGCTTACTTTTATTTTGAGAAGGTGAAGCGTTTCGGCGACGTGCCCTGGTATGACAAGGTGCTCGATTCGTCCGACCCCGATCTCTACAAGGCCAGGGATTCGCGTGAGCTTGTCATGGATAAGGTGATGGAGGACGTCAATGCCGCCATCGACATCTTGGCCCAGTACAGCCCGTCGAAAGACGTGTATCGCATCACCTGGTGGACAGCCTTGGCCCTGAAGTCGCGCATGGGGCTGTTTGAAGGGACTTTCCGCAAATACCACGGGCTGGAAGGCTGGGAGCGTTACCTGAACGATTGTGTGGAAGCGTCGGAGGAACTGATGAATGCCCGCAATGGGTACAGCATCTACACGATGGGCAGCACGCCCTACCGCAACCTGTTCATTGCAGAGGATGCCATCGATACGGAAATTATCCTGGCACGGGACTATGATTCGGCTTTGTCCATGCAGCACAACATCCGGGAATATGTCAGTTCCCCGTCGACAGGGCGTCCGGGCATGAGCCGCAAGATGGTGAACTATTACCTGAAGAGCGACGGTACGCGCTTCACGGACAATCCGGACTATGCGACGATGGAGTTCAAAGATGAAATCAAGGACCGCGACCCGCGCTTGGGACAGACCATCCGTACAGAAGGCATCAGCATGAACGGCACCATGACCGGATACCAGTTGAGCAAGTTCGCGCAGGTGATAGCTGACGGTAATGTGCCGCAGGGCAACGACCTCCCGATTTTCCGCTATGCCGAGGTGGTGCTGAACTGCGCCGAGGCGAAAGCCGAGTTGGGCACGTTGAGACAGGACGACCTGGAGAAAACCATCAACCGCTTGCGCGACCGCGTGGACATGCCGGGACTGAACATGAGCGATGCCAATGCCAACCCCGATTCTTACTTGTGCGATCCGAAGACCGGTTATGTCAATGTGTCGGAAAACAACAAGGGCGTGATTCTGGAAATCCGCCGCGAACGCGCCATCGAACTGGCCATGGAAGGCTTCCGCTACTACGACCTGATGCGTTGGAAGGAAGGCCAGTGTGTGGCACAACCCATGCTGGGTATCTACATTCCTGCCGGCAAGCTGAACCAGGCGTATGACATCGACGGCGACGGCAAGGATGATGTCTGCTTCTTCAACACCGGTTCACAGCCTTCGTTGGGCGACCTGAGCTATGTGCAGTTAGGCGGCGTCACGCTGCTGGAGAACGGCGACAAGGGTTGTCTGCGGCTGTATGACAACATCGACCGGACTTGGAATGAGGAGCGGGATTACCTGTATCCGATTCCGCGTCAGGAGATAGTGCTCACGGGGGGCGTCGTGAAACAGAATCCCGGCTGGGAAGATTGACGGACGGGTGAAAACAGTAATCAATTGTCAAACAAGTGGGTTTGTCGAAAATGAGCGTTGCTATCAAACTGTCATGCTGAACGCATGTGAAGCATCTCCCGCAAGCAAAAGTCAGTAGGAGATCCTTCACTACGTTCAGGATGACAGAGCAAAACGATAGTCAAAACTTATTCCGACACACACACATCTAAAAAACTGAACTATAAACTGATAGATTATGAGAAAAATAAGTTTTCAAGAGTATAGCTGGCGTAATGCCGCAAGCAGCCTGGTGATATTGTTGCTGATGCCTTTCCTGATGGCATGTTCGGACAAGGGCGACAATAGTGATTATCATTTCCCGTATGAACCGGACGCGGGTGAGACGGATAATAACGAGTACACGCAGCCCGGTGAATGGACGGAAGAAGAGGTCATGGAGGGAGTGATATGGCATAGTTTCAAAGGGGTGGAAGAAATCACCAATGCCTCGCAGATTATCAATGTCCTGGAAGTTGACCTGAACAATCCCCGCTACAAAGTGGATTTCTATTACTACGGGCCTAACGGCGTTACTTTGCCCGATGCAATGAAAGAGTTTCCCGGTGCCATCGGCGGTTTGAATGCGGCTTATGAGTTGAGCAGCGTGTACATTAAAACTGAAGGCATTGTCCATTTCCAGGAATTGACTTCTACCCTCATGAGCACCGGAATTGCCAACTGGAAAAACGAGGGAGCCGTTTGCCTGGACAATGACAGGGACATCAGTTTCATGTATCTGCGCGGAAAGTCATTGGCTGAGCAGAAAGCGGCTTTCCAGGCATCTACGTCTGCCAACATCTTCTCCAGCGCGGCCATGCTGGTATGGGATTTCGAGAATGTGGGCGAGACATTTGTCAACACGCAGGACATGACCCAGGAAGAACTGGAGTCTTCCTTCAACGCGGAAGACCCCATTCGTCACCAGGGAGGAACAAACCCGCGCAGCGCCATCGGCTTGACGGAAGACAACCACCTGTTGCTGATAGCCGTGGACGGCCGTCGTACCGACATCTCTACCGGCATGAGCGTGGGAGACCTGGCACAGGTGCTGATAGAGAAATTCCATCCTGAATATGCGCTGAACATGGACGGTGGAGGCTCTACGACTTTGTGCGTCAAAGACCGTGGCGATGCTAATACCAATATCGTGAACTATCCTACGGACAACGGCCAGTTCGACCATGGCGGCGCACGCAGGGTGAGCACATTCTTTATTGTTACGGATACACAATCGGCTAATAATTAATACGAACGGTTATGAAAAACAATAGATTCAATTTATGGAAATGTTCCCCGGGAGCTACGTTCTTTGCCGCATTGTTGGCGATACTGTTCTTGGGAACCGGTTGCTCGGATTTTGATCCTCTGGATTCTTATAGCCGCATCCCGCCCGACAGGAGCCAGAATGACGATGAGGAAGGCGGCGGACTGTTTGAAAGCGGTTACGGTACGGAAAGCGAACCGTATGTCATCGTGAATGCGGAACAGTTGCAAAGAATGGCGAACGCCTTGGTGTCGGATAAGTTTGTTTACTTCCAATTGGGAGCGGACATAGACATGTCTGGCATCGAAAACTGGACACCGCTCAACTCTATCGACCCTTACAACAAGTTTATTTCGTTCGATGGGAACAACCATGTCATTAAGAATTTCTCTTGCAGCGGGAAGAGTTACTCCAGTTTCTTCGGTGTGCTGAACGGCGAATGCAAGAATGTCGGCTTTGTCAATGCCAATGTCTCCGGCACCAATGCCACCGGCATTATCGGCGGCTACATCGGCGACGGCAATGCGGACGAAAGACATGTCGGGTATGTGGAGAACTGCTATGTGACAGGTACGGTCACTTCGACTAACGATGCCACGGCCGGCCTCTTCGGCAAAGTAGGTGCAGAGAAAAACGGTGTGAAGAATGTGGTGGTCAACTGTTACTCGACGGCCGATGTAATGGCGCAAAGCGGTGACGCAGGCGGACTTATCGGTGTAGGGCCGATTGAGATAACCAACAGTTACTGTACCGGCAGCGTATCTTCTGCCACAGGCGCGGTGGGCGGTATAGTCGGCAGCCTGAACAATAAAGGCGTCGTGACAAACTGCATTGGTTGGAACAAGGAGTTTACGGGCAGCAAGAACATAGCCGGAGTGATTGGCTGGTCAAACGGCGATGCTACATGGGAAGTGGCGGACTGCTATACCTGGGA
Source organism: uncultured Bacteroides sp. (assembly GCA_949288585.1). GTDB lineage: Bacteria > Bacteroidota > Bacteroidia > Bacteroidales > Bacteroidaceae > Bacteroides. The sequence goes on from CASEKR010000009.1 coordinate 40,078, forward strand.
AGGCATCAAAGGCTTCACCGGACAAACAAATGCTTGGCCATCTCCCAGCCAGATGTATAATGGCACTGTGAAGAGCAATGCGGAGTTGCAGGAGATTGCACGGGTCTGGGGCGGCTCTTGGTCTGCCACGACGAACAAAGGTTATCCTATCCTGGAATGGCAGGTGGCAAGGGGTGACTATGCCGAACTGGCTGGCCACTCGGAAATGACGGAACCCGAAGGCCCGGGCGATCCGACGGAACTTCCCGAAGGAGAGGGTACGGAGGCTGCGCCTTACCTGCTTGCCACTGCCAATCATCTCGTGCAGATGAAGTCTTTGGTAAAGGGCGGGGAGACTGTTTACTTCAAGCTCACAGCAGATATTGACATGTCGGAAGTGGCAGACTGGGAACCGCTGAACTATGCCGATCCTTATGACAAGGCTGTCGACTTCAACGGGAATGGCCATACTATCAGTGGATTTACCTGTTCTTTCATGACTTATCCCAGCTTCTTCGGCGTGCTGAACGGCAAGGTGTACGACGTGGCTTTTGAAGATGCGAATGTCAAGGCTGTTATCGGAAGCCATGCCGGTGTCATCGGCGGTTATATCGGGACCGGCGGCATTTCGGCAACATTGGAAAGAGTGGCCGTGCAGGGCCGGGTAGAAGGCACTGGCGGAGGCACCGTGGGCGGCATCGGTGGCATTGCGAAAGGAACGATTACTATTGTCGATTGTTATGCCGACGTCGATGTGGTCAGCACGGCGACTGGCATCATCAACCTGGGCATCGGCGGATTAATCGGGGATGTCTATCCCAATACACGGATTGAGGACTGCTATGCGACGGGTATAGTGGATGGCGCAACTTCGGCGAATGACGGATTGAATGCCGGCGGTCTTTGCGGACGCCTGGTGGATGCTTCCCCTGAAACCGTTATTCTTAGGAACTGCATTGCCTGGAATGAATCGGTGGATGGCCGTGCGGCCAGCGGGCGTATTTGGGGACGGGACTGGGATGCGCTGGAACTGGACAACTGTTATGCAAAGGCGGACATGGAGATGTTACAGGACAATGCGCCCAGGGTTTCAAAATATGCGCAGGCCGAAGACGGGCTGGATTGCGATGATATCTGCGCAACGGCCCAGAGCCTCGGGTGGAGTTCTGAGGTCTGGGACCTCGGAGGCGGTTTGCCTACTTTGAAGAGTTTGAAGTAGTATATCGTTAATTGGTAACAGGGTTCCACTTGATGTAGATCCTGACAATAGACCGGGAAGCATCAGGTGGAACCTTTTTTATTGCGAAAAGAAATATTCATTACGTTTTTTCTGTTTATGACTCACAAACACATAACGCCATATTGAAATGAGAAAAGTATTCATCGTTTATATGTTGGTGGTGGTTTCCATCGTGGCTTGCAAGCCGAAAGCGCCCACACCAGAGCGAGCTGGTAATCCAGTCTTGTCCGGGAAGTATGCCGACCCCGAAGGCATTGTTTTTGAGGGGCAGTATTGGATATTCCCGACACGTTCCATTCCTTTTGAAGAACAAGTAGGCTTTGACGCCTTCTCGTCCGAAGACTTGGTTCATTGGACAAAGTGTGAGAATGTTTTGGATACAACGGCCGTGAAGTGGGCCAAGCAGGCCATGTGGGCGCCTGCTATTCTGGAGAAGGCAGGGAGGTATTATTTATTCTTTTCGGCCAACAACATCTTCCATGACGGGGAGGGGGGCATCGGTGTGGCCGTTGCTGACAGGCCGGAAGGTCCGTATCGGGACTTACTGGGGCATCCGCTGGTGGATAAAATCGTGAACGGCGCGCAGCCCATTGATCAGTACGTGTTCAAAGATGCGGATGGCTCTTACTATATGTATTATGGTGGATGGGGACATTGTAACGTGTGCAGGCTGAAAGACGATTTCACGGGGATAATCCCTTTTGAAGACGGGGAATTGTTTAAGGAGGTCACTCCTGAAAACTATACGGAAGGCCCCTTCATGTTCATCCGCGAAGGGAAATACTATTTCATGTGGTCGGAAGGAGACTGGACCAAAGACGATTATTGCGTAGCTTATGCTATGGCCGACAACCCGCTGGGGCCTTTCATGCGTATCGGGAAGATTTTGCAGTCGGATGGGAAAACCGGGACCGGGGCTGGCCACCACTCGGTCATCTTCAGCCCCGATTCCCTTCGTTGTTACATGGTCTACCACCGCCATCCGATGGGCAGCACCGACGGGAACGACCGCGTGGTGTGCATCGACGAGATGCGGTTCGACGAGGACGGGCATATCCTCCCCGTCGTAATGACAGACGAAGGAGTGGAATCGGCTCCCCTTCCCGAAGCGGAGAAATAGAATCACCGGCAATAATTCCAGGAAACATCGGCAATGATTCCAGGAAACATCGGCAATGATTCTATGAATCATCGGCAATGATTCTATATCTTTGTCGTACGAAGTCTTTCCCTTGCCCGTTCCGGGATAGGGCTTCCTTACTGCTTGAATGGATATTTGATTACTTATTTTTAATACACCATTTACTATGAACATCAGAAAAACATTTTCTTTGCTGCTGGCCTTTTGTGCCGTCACAATGGCCTGCGCGCAGACTGCCTACGAAGAAATTGCAGCCAACCGTAAACTATCAGCCAACAATTATTACGCTTACCCCCTTCCGACAGAAGAACTGACGCCGCCGCCTGCCGGTTACGAACCTTTCTACATCAGTACCTACATGCGCCATGGCTCCCGGTTCTTGATTGACGGAAACGATTACCTCTTTCCCCTGCGCACTTTGCAGGAGGCGGACGCCCAGGGAAAACTGACGTCGCTGGGGCGCGAGACGATGAAGAAGCTCGACGTCATGCACCGGATGTCCGAAGGCCGGTTGGGCGAACTGACTCCTCTTGGGGCCAGGCAACATCGCGGGATAGCCGAACGGATGTTCCATAACTTCCCCCAGGTCTTTGCCGACAGCGCGCTGGTGGATGCCCGCTCTACGGTGGTAATACGCTGCATCCTTTCCATGACGGCCGAATGCCTGCGCCTCCAGGCCCTGAACCCCCGGCTGCGCTTCCGCAACGATGCCAGCTACCATGATATGTACTACATGAACGCGCCCGCTCCGCATGTGATTGATTCGGTCGTCGCTTTGCCACGGGTCAAGGAAACCGTCGCCGGATTCGTGAAGAAACACGTGCGCCCTTCGCGGCTGATGTCCGCTTTGTTCACGGATGAGGCTTACGTGCGTGACCATGTGGACTCCGTGCGTCTCATGCGCCGCCTCTTCGACGTGGCCTGCAACATGCAGAGCCATGATACTGATATGGAGTTGTATTCGCTCTTTACCGACCGCGAGTGTTACGACTTGTGGCGATGTGAAAATCTCTCGTGGTACCTGGGTAATGCCAATGCTTCCTTGACGGACCACCTTATGCCTTACCGCGAGGCTGCTTTGCTGCGCGACATACTTGACAAGGCGGATGACGCCCTCAAGCAGGGCGTCCCTGCGGCCTCCTTGCGTTTCGGGCATGAGTCCTGTCTCCTTCCCTTGGCGGCCTTGCTGGAATTGGATAACTGTGGAGAGGATTATCCCGACCTTGAAACACTTGATCAACACTGGAGGGCGTACAAAATTTTCCCGATGGCTTCCAACATCCAGTTTGTCTTCTACCGCAAGGCGGGGAGCGAAGATATCCTGCTCAAAGTCCTGCTCAATGAGCACGAAACCAAGTTGCCCGTCAAGGCAGCATCGGCTCCCTATTACCGTTGGGAAGATGTGGAAGCATACTATCGCAAGAAACTGGAGAATTTTCCTGTTGAAGGCGAATAGGCGTCTTTCCGGTCAGCTGGCCGTAGGAAAGAATTGGTTCTGACAGTTTGGCAGTCCTTCTGACAAAAACCAATGATTGAACCGAACGGAAAGTTTTGGCACGACGTTTGTCTTATTCAAAGCGTCTGTCGCAAGGCAGGCAGAGTTAAAATGAATAATAACAAATAAAAAGAATAAGATCATGGGAAAGATTATTGGTATTGACTTAGGAACTACAAACTCTTGCGTAGCCGTATTTGAAGGCAACGAACCTGTAGTAATCGCCAACAGCGAAGGCAAGCGTACAACTCCTTCCGTAGTGGCATTTGTAGACGGTGGCGAACGTAAGGTGGGCGACCCTGCCAAGCGTCAAGCCATCACGAACCCGAAGCGCACGGTATACTCCATCAAACGTTTCATGGGCGAGAACTGGAGCCAGGTACAAAAGGAGGTGAGCCGCGTGCCCTACCCGGTAGTGAACGACAATAACATGCCGCGTGTAGACATCGACGGACGGCACTACACCCCGCAGGAAATCTCCGCCATGATTCTTCAGAAGATGAAGAAGACGGCCGAGGATTATTTGGGTCAGGAAGTGACGGAAGCCGTCATCACGGTGCCTGCTTACTTCTCCGACTCTCAGCGTCAGGCCACGAAGGAAGCCGGACAGATTGCCGGACTGGACGTAAAGCGTATCGTGAACGAGCCGACGGCTGCTGCCTTGGCTTATGGTATCGACAAGGCCAACAAGGATATGAAGGTGGCCGTGTTCGACCTCGGTGGTGGTACGTTCGATATCTCCATTCTGGAATTCGGTGGCGGCGTATTCGAAGTATTGTCTACGAACGGTGATACCCACCTGGGTGGTGATGACTTTGACCAAGCTATCATTAACTGGCTGGTGCAAGAGTTCAAGAACGATGAAGGTGCCGACCTGACGACAGACCCGATGGCCATGCAACGTCTGAAGGAGGCTGCGGAGAAGGCCAAGATAGAACTGTCTTCTTCTACTTCCACGGAAATCAACCTGCCGTACATCATGCCGGTAGGCGGTGTGCCCAAGCACTTGGTTAAGACATTGACCCGCGCCAAGTTCGAGCAACTGGCCCACGACCTGATTCAGGCTTGCTTGGAGCCGTGTAAGAAGGCCATCAGCGATGCCGGATTGAGCACGTCGGACATTGACGAAGTTATCCTTGTAGGTGGTTCTTCTCGTATCCCTGCCGTACAGCAGTTGGTACAAGACTACTTTGGTAAAGTTCCTTCTAAGGGCGTAAATCCCGATGAGGTAGTTGCCGTAGGTGCCGCTATCCAAGGTGCCGTATTGAATAAGGAAGCTGGCGTAGGCAACATTGTCTTGCTGGATGTCACCCCGTTGACTTTGGGCATCGAGACCATGGGCGGCGTGATGACCAAGCTGATTGATGCCAACACGACCATCCCCTGCAAGAAGAGCGAGGTCTTCTCAACGGCTGCCGACAACCAGACCGAAGTGACCATCCACGTATTGCAAGGCGAGCGTCCTATGGCTGCGCAGAACAAGTCTATCGGCCAGTTCAACCTGACAGGCATTGCCCCGGCCCGTCGTGGTGTGCCCCAGATTGAAGTAACCTTCGACATCGACGCCAACGGCATCCTGAAGGTATCCGCCAAGGATAAGGCCACGGGCAAGGAGCAGGCCATCCGCATCGAGGCTTCCAGCGGCTTGAGCAAGGAAGAAATCGAGCGCATGAAGGCCGAAGCCACTGCCAATGCCGAAGCCGACAAGAAGGAACGTGAGAAAGTGGACAAGCTGAATCAAGCTGACTCCATGATATTCACTACCGAGAATCAGTTGAAAGATCTTGGTGATAAGATTCCTGCTGACAAGAAAGCACCTATCGAAGCAGCTCTTCAGAAACTGAAAGACGCTCACAAGGCTCAGGACCTCGCCGCCATAGACAGCGCCATGACCGAATTGAACACCGCCTTCCAAGCCGCCAGTGCAGAGATGTACGCGCAGAGCGGTGCCCAAGGCGGTGCCGGTGCGCAGGGCGGTGCCAATGCCGGTGGCCAGCAGGCAGGCGGCAACCAAGGCAAGCAGGGCGACAATGTGCAGGATGCGGACTTTGAGGAGGTCAAGTGATTCCGATAAGTAAAGACATACTAAATCGCAAGCAAAAGCGTGCAGCTCAATGAGTTGCACGCTTTTTGCGTTTATAGGGTTCTTGGTTTCTATGCCTTTTTTATAGGCTTTTTTATCTCTTATTTGCGACATATTTGCGACACGTCTTATTTGGCGAAAAGGTACAACTTAAATATACATAAACCATTTATAAAGAGAAAGATATGCCAAGAGGTAATTACAACATCCAAAGAGTTTGTGAGGAATGTGGGAAAATCTTCACTCCCCCGACGCTCACATCAAAGTATTGTTGCTCTGCTTGTTCCAAGAGGGCATACAAGAAAAGACAAATCGCAAAAGAGAAGGAAGCTATACGGCAGGCATTAGTCAGACGGATTCCATCAACCAAAGGGTACTTGACCGTTAAAGAGGCGGTACTGGTTTACGGCATCAGCAAAGATGTCCTTTATCGTATGATTAGGCAGGGCGTGATTCCATCGCACAATTCCGGTCAACGGCAAACACGCCTTAGCCGTCAATATATGGATGAACATTTCAAAAAGAAGCCTATGCGTCGGAATAGCAAAAAGGAAACATTGTCTTTTGAACCCAAGGACTGTTACACCATCGGTCAGATAGCCAAAAAGTTTCATATAAATGAAGGTACGGTGTTGACGCATATACGCCGTAATTCTATCCCTACCCGTCAGATAGGTAGCTACGTTTACGTTCCAAAGTCAGAAATAGATAAATTGTATAAGTCATTATGAAAAAAGCATTGCCCAACACCAAAGTGACCGTCAAGCTCAGACGGTCGAGATACAAAGAGGAGTGGTATCTGATTATTGAATCCGTGATTTGAACGGAATCATACAATGCCGTTCTACCATCGATCAAGAGGCCTGCATCTATGCAGACAACGTCCGTAAGTTGCGCCAGCATGAATACGACAGTGCCATTCTCTACACCGACAAGGAGAATGAAATTGCCGCGCAGAACGAGCGTGGCGAGCAGGATTTCATCAAGTATTTCAACGGCATCATCAGCAAACGCCATCCCAACAGTTCCAATTCGATTATCGTCAACTGGATGCGTGTGGGCGAGTTGCTGAAAATCTATTCGCAGGGGAACCCAATACCTTTCAAATCCATTTCCGTCAAACTGCTCGAAGACATCAAGATGTTCCTGCTTCGTGCCCCGATGGGAGGCAACAAGAAAGATACTATCTCACAAAATACGGCTTCAACCTATTTCTCTATCGTCAAGGCCGGACTGAAACAGGCTTTTATTGACGAATACCTCACGGTTGACATCAGTGCAAAAGTGAAAGGCATCAGTTCGATTGAAAGACCGCGTGTCGCCCTTACCATGAATGAAGTGCAGATGTTGGTAGACACTCCCTGCAAGGACGATGTACTGAAACGTGCGTTCCTCTTTTCTATCCTCACGGGATTACGGCATAGCGACATTCAAGCCCTGCGGTGGAAACTGATTCAACAGACGAGTAAAGGCACATGGCAAGCCTTGGTGGTTCAACAAAAAACCAAACGTCCCGATTATAAGCCCGTCACGGCACAGGCTCTCCAATTATGCGGCGAGCGGCCTGACGATGATGAACGCCTGGTGTTCGAGGGACTGACAGATGTTTCGTGGATTTCCATACCATTGAAAACATGGATAGAAGCATCGGGCATCAAGAAGCACGTAACCTTTCATGGAAAACGCCATAGCTATGCTTCGTTGTTGCTTGAAAACGGCGTGGACATCTATACAATCAAGTCCTTGATGGGTCATACAAATGTAAAGACTACTCAGATTTACACCCATCTTGTCGATGCGGCAAAGGAAAAAGCAGCCAATACGTTGCATATTGACAACTTGAGCCAATATAAGTAAAGGTGGAAAGTTGCACCATTGAACATCAGTGAGTTATAAAGATTGCCACCTCTTTTACAACCGTTTGCCCCTCATAAAGCACCCCACTTTTTGAGGGGTTTTCTTTTCCTTTCTGCAATACTATATTGCTACCTGCCCTAATTTCGGCTTTTTTCTCCCTTTGTTTATTCTATCCGACTATTCCGGTCTTAATGAAACTTAAATCTGTCGGTGGTAAATGAGGGGCGGATTGGGGGCAATCGAGCACCTATTTAGCCCCCGTAAGCATCCATATACTTTTGCGGCGTCAACTTAAAAACGAAAGAATATGAGTTATACCGTAAATTCATTCGAGGAAATGCCTAACGCACTGTCCTATCTGATTAAAACAGTTGAAGAACTGCAATCTACCGTAAAAGCCTTGCAGCATAAGCAGGCAAGTGATTCACCTAAATGGATGGATATAGATGAACTTTGCGCCTATCTTCCCTCACATCCGGCCAAGCAGACGGTTTATGGATGGGTGTCGGCCAAGCAGATACCCGTACATAAGATAAATAAGGCTTTGGCTTTCCTCCAATCAGAGATAGATGACTGGTTGAAAAACAAGGTGCACAAGACTCAGACCGAGCTGATGCAGGAGGCTGAACAATTTGTCAAATCCATAATCAGGTAATATGGAAGCGACAGACTATTGTTTCTCATTCTTCCGCAAGCCCATTCAGAACACTGAGCGGTTAAGGGCGATAGGCATTGTGGATGTGTACCGCTATGTGGTCGGCCATTATGCCCGTCCGCAAACAGAAGCCCTGCGTTCAATGGCTTCTCCTGCTGATGCCAAGAGATACAAGGCTGCCCATTTTGATTATTGTACTTTCTCCGGTCTTTTCCGTAAGCGGAATGAAAAGGAACTGATAATGCACTCCGGACTGATGTGCTTGGATTTTGACCATTTGGAGAATATGGAGGTGATGAAGCAACAGCTTCTCAATCATGAGTATTTTGATACAGAACTATTGTTTACCAGTCCTTCGGGGAATGGATTGAAATGGATTATACCAGTGGATTTGAAAGGATGGGAACATTCAAGGTTCTTCAAGGCTGTTACCAACTGTGTCCGTGCTACCGGACTACCAATGGTGGATCTGTCGGGAAGTGACGTGGCGCGTGCCTGTTTCCTGCCTTACGACCCACAAGCATACATTAACCCTAAATACAACGAATATGTCGAAGAAAATATTTTCCGCCCAAGATTGGGAGAATGTCCCTTTTGAGAATACTATTCCAACGCCCCCAAAGTTGCTTCCGGATCCCAATCCAGCCTCTGATAATAAAGAGGAAGAAGTGGAACGTATCATTCGCGAAATAGAACAACGTGCCGTTGACATCGCACCCGAATATAAGGATTGGGTGGAATTGGGCTTCGCTTTGGTTGACGGATTGGGCGAGAACGGAAGAGAGTATTATCACCGCATCAGTCGGTTTCATCCGGACTATCAAAGGGAAGAAACAGACAAACAATATACCCATTGCCTGCAAGCCAAAGGTCAAGGTGTTACCATTCGCTCGTTCTTTCATCTGGCTGGTCAGGTTGGTATTCCTTTAAGTCCGGTAGAGGAACAGCATTTATCCATTTTATCAAATATCCAAAATGGCAAAACGGGCAAATGGATAAAATCAGCCGATGAGCTTCCGCCATTTCCTGAATGTGTGTTCGAGCAGCTTCCGCCATTTTTAAGTGAGGTTGTCGGCAACTCCATTTCAGAAGATGACCGCGACACCATTCTGATTGGGGCGATTGTATGCCTGTCGGTCTGCTTCCACAATGTCTGTGGCGTGTATGACGAGCGTATCGTTTACCCCAACCTTTACTTGTTTGTTGTGGCTGATGCCGGAATGGGCAAGGGCGCGTTGACTTTATGCCGTGAGCTGGTGTTTCCCATCAACCGCAATCTGCATGAGCTTTCGCAACGGATGGAGCAGGAATACAAGGAAGCGATGAATGCCTATATCAAAAGCAAGAAGTCGGACGGTGCAACCATGCCGACCGAGCCACCCATGCGTATGCTTATCATCCCGGCCAACAGCAGTGCAAGTTCCTTATTGAAGATATTGGGTGACAATGACGGTGTCGGGCTGTTGTTCGAATCCGAAGGTGATACGCTAAGCCAGACATTGAAGTCGGACTATGGGAATTATTCCGATGTGCTGCGCAAGGCATTTCATCATGAGCTGGTCAGCTTGAGCCGACGCAAGGACAGGGAGTATTGCGAGGTCAGCAATCCGAGAGTGTCAGTAGCTTTGGCCGGAACACCTGAGCAGGTGAGGCGGTTGATACCTGATGCGGAGAACGGACTGATGAGTCGTTTCTGTTTCTACATCATCCGCTTCAAGCGTGGCATCAGGAACGTATTTGCCACAAACGATATTTCCCAATCCAAGAATGCCATGTTCAGGGTATTGGGCGATCGCTTCTGCCACTTGCATGAAGAGTTCTTGAATCATGGCAGCTATTATTCTCCCTTCCCTCTGTTTTGCAGGAACAGTTCATCGAATACCTGAGCCGGGTGAATGAAGAATGTTGTGACGAAGTGGACAACAGGATGCAGGGTATAGTCAGGCGCATGGGGCTTATTGCGTACCGCATCATGATGGTGCTGACCGCTGTCCGGCATTTGAAAAACATGTACAATGTGCAGATGGATTCCGATGGCATTGTCCGGTTGGTCTGCCAAGAGTCGGACTACTTTGTTGCCATGAACATCTGCGATACGCTGCTCTATCATGCCGTTTTTATCTATCGGAATCTGTCAGGAAGTCAGAACAAGTCATCCGCTACCATATTGCAGGAGACAGGTGTGGCGGCACGGAGGAATACCCTTTATAATATGCTGCCCGAGACGTTCACGAAGAAGGACTACGATGCGGCAGTCTTGGCTTTGGGCGAGAACGGAAGCATGGCAGCAAAATGGATAGAAGTCTTTATCAGAAGCGGCAAACTATGCCGGATTGGACAAGGAAAGTACAGAAAGATTTTTTGAGTGGCCAGTTTGTGTTTTGTGTCACTAAACCTTTGCGGCAAGCGGCAAAGCTGCCCACTCAAAATACTCAAAAATCAACATCAACAAGCACTATGAATACAGGAAACAAAAAGCCCGGAGGTCGCCCGAAGCTGGCGAGTTATCAGAAACGCACGAGGTGCTTCCGTGTCATGTTCAATGAGAACGACTACATTTATATTCAGTCGAAGGCGG
>CASEKR010000010.1 GCA_949288585.1 uncultured Bacteroides sp.
CTTTCACTTTAGATGCAATTTCAGACATAACTTTTAGTTTTTAATTAATAATTAGGTTTATTTCTTTAATTTTGCCGTGCAAAGGAATGGATTTTTCTTGTTCCGCGCAAATATTTCGGACAATAAATGCAAACTTTTGCACGTTTTTTATGATTCTGTGCATAAATATCTACAATTATGAACAAAAAAATTGCGATTTTAGCTTCTGGAAACGGCACCAATGCTGAGAATATCATCCGTTATTTCCGCAGCCGGGGGACGGCCGAAGTGTCTTTGGTCTTGACAAACAGGCCGACAGCTTACGTCTTGCAGCGTGCCGCTTCGTTGGGCGTGCCTGCTTTCTCTTTCACCCGGGATGAGTGGGCCGACGGACGCCCGATTCTTGATGTTTTACAGGCGCATGGCGTAGATTTCGTCGTGTTGGCCGGTTTCCTGGCCCGGGTGCCGGACAATGTGCTGCATGCCTATCCCGGCCGGATGGTCAACATCCATCCCTCTCTCCTGCCCAAGTTCGGCGGAAAGGGCATGTATGGCGACCGTGTCCACCAGGCTGTCCTCGAGGCCGGCGAGACGGAGAGCGGCATCACTATCCATTATACCAATGAACATTATGATGAGGGCGCCGTCATCTGCCAATACCGTTGTCCCGTGTTGCCGGGCGATACTCCGGAGAGCCTGGCGCAGCGCGTCCATACGTTGGAGTACGAGCACTATCCCCGCGTTGTGGAGGAACTGGTGCTGGCTCTTGGATGATGGGGCGCCGGGAAGAGGGCCTGCCCGGCTTGCCTTCTTCTATTAAGAAATTATAAAAGCCGCCGGAAACAGCGGGCGGGCGGAATATTCGCCTAACTTTGCTCCCCGAAAACAGAAACAGACTTATCCATGGCTGCAAGAAGTACATACTGGCGGGATTTGCGGGAATACCCGGCCCGCCTGGCGGCTGCGGCTGCGCTGGCTTGCGTGTTGGGCGGCTGCAACGGCGGGGTGTTCATCGACGATTTCCTGCCCGAAGTGCCGTCCGTCTCCGTCGAAGGGGTGGAGGGGCGCACCGTCGTCCCCTTCGAGGCGGATAACTGGGGGATTCTCGACGTCGGTTTCCTGCAGAATGAACTGCGGATATACCCCACCGACCTGGAGGGCAACTTCCAAGCCCTGCCTTTCGAGGAGGGCGAACGGGGTTGTATCCGCCTGCAAAGCGATTACTTTGACTTGGAGGTGGAGAAGGGCGATGGGCGCAGCCTGGGCGTGACCCTCCACGAGAACCTCTACGACAATCCCGTGGCGGTCAATCTGACCGTCGGCAATTTCTACGAAGAAAAGACTTTTTCCCTCTCGGCCGCTCCTACCGCGAAATACCGCATCGACAGCGTGGCCTACGATTGGGAGCGCTTCAGTACCTATGACTACGGTCTCCGCGAGGTGGATGCGATGGCGCTGGACAATACGGCGGGCAGCGACACTCTCTGGTGGACAGTGTATCCCTACCGGAATGTCCGGCGGGAAATCAGTTTCTTCACGCCCGGCGAGGTGAAGGGCGAGGAGCATTATGCCCGCCTGTTGGGACGCCCCTTGCCTGCCATCGTCATTCCCGACGTGGAGGAGGGGGAACCGTTGCTGGCGGATACCCGCGTGGTTTTCGGCATCAAGCAGCAAGAACTGGAAGCCGGGCTGGACCCGGACTTTGCTGTGAAGGTCGGCGTCCCGGGCGGGAAGCGGCAGCATATCCAAGTCTACGTGGCCCAGGTGCATTACGACGTGCCTTACACGGTCTATTGCTCCCTCCCCGGGAGCGGGCGGACGCGCACCTTCTCCGGCGAACTGCGGAGCGACCTCCCCGTGGCCGAACATTATATTACCCGAACCGATGAATAAAATCTTCTTTTTCCTGACAATTTCCTTTCTCCTGGCCTTCGCGGGGACGACTCCCGCCCGGGCCGGGCAGCCGAGCGACAGTACTTCGCGGCGCGTGACCCACGTCCTGGGCGTCGACTTCCGCCCGGCCTACGTCTTTCCCACCACCGGCTTCCTGCAAGGGGAGAACGCGGCCGGACGCCCCGTCAATGCCAACCTGGCCGGGCACGTGAAATACGGCTTCCGCTTCGCGCCCGGCACCTATTGGGGAGAGGTCTACCCCCATGCCTTGCAGGGCATCGGCGTGGGTTACAACACATTCTTCAACGCCGCCGAGGTGGGCAACCCGCTTTCGGTCTACGTGTTCCAAACGTCGCGCGTCGCCACCCTCACGCCCCGCCTGTCGCTGGACTATGAGTGGAACTTCGGCGCGGCCTTCGGGTGGAAGAAGCTGGACGCCGAGACCAATCCGCTGAATACGGTGGTAGGCTCGCGCATCAATGCCTACCTCTACCTGGGCCTGCTGCTCCGTTGGCAGATTGACCCACGGACGCACCTGCGGGCCGGCGTGGGCGTGGCCCATTACAGCAACGGCAACACCGGCTATCCCAACCAGGGCGTGAACACTGTCGGAGCCACCCTCGGCCTGACCCGCTATTTCGGCCCGGTGCAACGGGCGGATGCCCCGGCTTTGTCTGCCGCCGTCCGTCCTCGGCCCGCCTTCCGTCCCTACGTCAGCTACGACCTTGTCTTCTACGGTGCCACCCGCCGCAAGGGCGTCTTCCCCGAAGGTAGTTCGCCGGTGCTGGTGCCCGGTTCGTTCGCCATTGCCGGCTTCAACTTTACCCCCTTCTACAATTTCAGTCCCTACTTCCGCGCCGGCCTGTCCGTCGATGCGCAGTATGACGAGAGCGCCAACATCGGTGCCCACATCGCCAATACGACCGGCGAGCCTTCGGCAGAAACCATCCGCTTCCACCGCCCGCCCTTCATCGAGCAGTTTGCTGTCGGCCTGTCTGTCCGCGCCGAGGTGGTGATGCCCATCTTCTCCATCAACCTGGGCGTCGGGCGCAACCTCCTCTGCCGGGGGGCGGACACTGATTCGTTCTACCAAATCCTTGCGCTGAAGACGGACCTCACGCGGCGGCTGTTCCTGCACGTCGGCTACCAACTCTACAAGTTCAAAGACCCCAACAACCTGATGCTGGGACTGGGCGTCAGGCTCGGGGGGCGATAGGCGTGTCCCGCCATTCCGCCGCACCGCACTCCGTCTTTGCGTTCTCCGCACTCGGGAGTTGCGTTCTCCGCACTCCGTCCTTGCGCCGAGTGCGGAGAACGCAAACGGGTGCCGTACGGGGTGGAACAGGGTGCCGTATCCGGCTTATTATCAGTCAAAAAGCACAACGGTGTTCCCTTAGTTCGTCGCGCAGGCTGCGTGCCCGTCCGCCCGTCAATGTGTCAAGGAGTTTCCAAAAACGTGGTCCGTGGTTCATCTCGCACGTGTGCGCCAACTCGTGCAATAGTACGTAGTCAATCAGTGGCAGGGGCAGTAGCACGAGGTAGAGCGACAGGTTGATGTCTCCCCGCGCCGAGCAGCTGCCCCACCGCCCGGCGCTGGAGTTGATTTTCACCGTCCGGAACGTCAGTTTATGTGCTCGCGCCAGCATCTCCAGCCGCAACGGCAGCACCTCCTTTGCCCGGCGGCGCATGGCCTCGGTGACGACCCGCCGCAACCACGCCTGCAAAGCGTCGTCGGCCCAGTCGGTCTGCGGAGGATAGACCAACTTGGCCCCGCCGTCCCCCTCGCGGAGCAGCAGGAAGCGTTTCCCCGTTCCCTCTTCCAGTAAGAAGCGGAAGCAGGGTGCGTCCAGGCGGAAGCCGGGGCCGATGGGTGCGGGACGGAACGCCGCCGACAGCATCGTGCGCAGCCGTGGACGCAGGCTCTCGATGGCACGCTTCACCTCGTCCACGCCCGCGCCGGCGGGCACGGTCACCCACAGCTCCCGCTCCTTGGCGCGGAAGGTCAGGCGGCGCGCCCGGCTGCTGGCGCGGATGTGGAAGCGGCCCAGTTCGGGGTCTTCGTATGTATATGCCAATGGGTCCATCGCTTGCAAAAGAACGAATAAACCGCGACACCGCCAAGCAAAAAACGC
Organism: uncultured Bacteroides sp.; assembly: GCA_949288585.1. GTDB lineage: Bacteria > Bacteroidota > Bacteroidia > Bacteroidales > Bacteroidaceae > Bacteroides. The sequence goes on from CASEKR010000010.1 coordinate 4,005, forward strand.
ATACTTTCTCCGGCGGAAGCGGACAGAGTGTCCGGTATCGGACAATGCCCGGCAGAGGAGAATGTTAACAATCAACGAGTTGGCACTTTGGCATACTGCTTGATATGAAAAAACACGGCCTGCCTGCAACTTTTCCCTTTGGCACGCCGTCTAACAAGAAAAGGAACAACCATTAACAACAGATAAGACAATGAAAGCAAAGACAATCTGCATCGCCCTGTCCGCCCTCCTGATGGGTTGCCAGGCGAGCGCCCAAGGATGGTTCGGGCAGAAAACCATCAAAGAAAGCAAGAACTACGTGACGAAGGAAATCAATGTGGAAGACTTCACGCGCATCAACCTCGTGGGCAGTCCGACCGTGACCTACACCCAGCAGGCGGGCAAACCCACTGTGACCATCTACACCTCCGACAACATCGCCGAGGCGCTGGACATCCACGTCAAAGATGCCACCCTGTACGTCGGATTCAAGAAAAACCTCCGCGTCTCTTACAAGAAACTGGACATCCGTGTCTCCTCGCCCCGGCTGGAAGGCGTCAACATCGCCGGTTCGGGCGAAGTGCACCTGCCCGACGGGCTCGACACCGGCGACCTGCAACTGTCAGTGGCCGGTTCGGGCGACCTGACAGGGCGGGGCATCCAGTGCGACGGCCTGCAAGCCACGGTGGCTGGTTCGGGCGACTTGCACCTGGCGGACATCCGCTGCGTCCAGGCCACGGCTTCCGTGGCCGGCTCGGGCGACCTCTCGCTGAAGGACATCCTTTGCCACTCCGTAGAAGCCTCTGTGGCCGGTTCGGGTGACCTCGTGTTGAGCGGCACTACTGACCGGGCCAACTACCACGTATCGGGTTCGGGCGACCTCTCCGCCTCGAAACTCAAGGCACAGCAGGTCGAAGCCTCGGTGGCCGGCAGCGGCGACATCACTTGCCACGCCACGGACTACCTAAAAGCTAACACCGCCGGCAGCGGCGAGATAGGCTACTCCGGCAATCCCCGCTTGGAAGTTCCCCGGAAAGGCATCTACAAACTCTGACCATTCTCGCTTGACAACAGCCCCCGCCGTCTCCGGTGATGGAGGGGCGGGGGCATACAAAGACAAAAGGGACGCTGCTCACGCAGCATCCCTTTTATGTTAGTTTTTTCATAAGATTTTGAGAGAGAATTGAAACTTCACAGCCTCAATGGTCCTAATAAAGCACACTAACTATAATTAAAGCAAATGAAAATGTTATATGAAACGCAAATGAAAAAGCGTCAGTGTTGTTTGAAGGGCTCCAGCGGCTTTTCCCTGCCTTTCTTCAGGCTGTCCCTTTTCTGCTTCTCGGCCGCCGCGCCGGGCACCTCGCCCGACAGGGCCACCGACGGGGCCGAAATCTGCCGCCCGATGGTGTCGCCCACCGCCACCTCCGGCACGCTGCCGAAGAAAGAGCGTTGCACCACGCCACCCAGCCCGACAACTATGGCTACTACTGCCACGGCTTTCAGCAAGGGTACAAGGCGTGCTGCCATTGTCATGCGCCGCGCTTTCACTACCGGCGGCGCGACCCGGCTCAGCACCCGGGCGTCGAAATCCTCGCCCAAGCTCTCTTGACGTAAGCCTTCGACATACGCGAACCATTCCTTGCTGCGGCGCAGCCGTTCGGGCACATCCTTGCCGGCGAAGAAGGTGCGCAACTGCGCCTCCTCTTCCAACGACGTTTCGCCCAGCCAATAACGCTGCAACAGGTTCTCTATATGTTTGTCAAAGTCCATAGTTGTCTATATCAATAAACTGTTGTTTTACTTTCTGCCTTGCCCTGAACAGGTTCACCTTTACTTGCTCTTCGGTGATGTCCAGTATGCTGGCAATTTCCTTGTAGCTCTTCTCCTCGACGTCCCTCAACTGCAACACTGCGCGTTGTTTCTCGGGGAGGCGGGCAATCAGACGCCGCAACAATCGCAACCGTTCTTTGCCGACCAGTTGCTCGTGGGGACCGGAGGCGTCGGCCATCTGCTCTGTCTCTGGCGTCAGCCCGATATTTTGCGCCTCCATCCGTTCGCTCCGGTCGATGGCCAAGTTCCGCGCCACCGTCAGGCAATAAGCTTCTACCGACGCGAACTGCGGCCATTCGTCGCGCTTGTTCCACACCCGGATAAGCGTCTCCTGCACGATGTCTTCCGCTTCCGCCCTGTCGAACGTAATCCGCAAGGCTACCCGGAAGAGCTTGTCTTTCAGCGGGAGGATGTCGTGGCGGAAGTCGGGTGTTTGCATCTCTATAAGATTGACGGTTGAAGAAGGGAGAAGTTACAGGAAGCCTTGCTTTTTTACATTTATTTATATTGGAGGATGCGTGTCCCGCTGCCGCTTCCCAGGGCTGCGGCCGAAGTGATAACCACTTGGCTCACGCCTGCCTTCAAAGCCTCGAACGAGTTCTCCAGTTTGGGAATCATGCCTCCCTGGATGGTTCCGTCGGCTACGTATCTGCGGAAATCTTCCGGCGTGAGGGTGGGGATGACGCTGTCTTCGTCGTTCTCGTCACGCAGCACACCTTTCTTTTCAAAGCAGAACACCAAAGCGACGTCAAAGAAAGGCGCCAGCCCTTTGGCTGTTTCCCCGGCGATGGTGTCGGCATTGGTGTTGAGGATATGCCCTTCGCCGTCGTGGGTCAGTGGGGCCATGACGGGCACGATGCCCTGCCGGATGAGGCTGCTCAGCCTGGAGCCGTCCACCTGCCGTACGTCGCCCACAAAGCCGTAGTCCACGCCGTCCTTCAGCGGTCTTTTGGCCGAACGGATGACGTCCATGTCGGCGCCTGTCAGTCCAAGAGCATTGACGCCCCGTGCTTGCAGGCCGGCCACGATGTTCTTGTTCACCAGGCCGCCATATACCATGGTGACGATTTGCAGCATGTCCGCGTCGGTGATGCGGCGTCCGTTCACCATCTGGCTTTCGATGCCCAGGCGGGCAGCCAGCTTTGTGGCCGAACGCCCGCCGCCGTGCACCAGGACTTTGTGCCCTTCGATGGCTGTGAAGTCGTCCAGCAACCGTTGCAAGGTGTCTTCTTCTTCTACGATTTTGCCGCCCACTTTGATGACTGTCAGTTTTTCCATACCTTATATATATTATATATAGTTTATTCCAAGTAAGTGTATCCGTAAAGCCCGGACCGGTAGTTGGTCAGGAACTCTTTGCCTTCCTCGAGGGTAATCTTGCCTTCCTTGACGGACTGGCTTACCCAGGTCTCGAGCTTGCTTACCAGCCGCTTGGGGCTGTATTGCACGTAGTCCAGCACTTCGGCCACGGTTTCCCCGTCGATTTGCTGGTCGATGGTGTAGCCTTTGCTGTTGACGGAGATGTGGACTGCGTTGGTGTCGCCGAAGAGGTTGTGCATGTCGCCCAGGATTTCCTGGTAGGCTCCGACGAGGAACACGGCGAGGTAGTACGGCTCTTTGTCGCGCAAAGAATGCACCGGCAGGGTGCTGACGTCGGGGCGCGAGGAGACAAAGTTGGCAATCTTGCCGTCCGAGTCGCACGTCATGTCTTGGAGGGTGGCTTCGCGGTCGGGTTTTTCGTCCAGGCGTTGGATGGGCATGATGGGGAACAGTTGGTCGATGGCCCAGGAGTCTGGCAACGACTGGAAAAGCGAGAAGTTGCAGAAGTATTTATCGGCCAGCAGCTTGCTAAGTTTGCGGAACTCTTCCGGGCAGTGCTTCATGTTGCTGGCGATGGAATTGATTTCGCGGCAGATGCTCCAGTAGAGTTTCTCTATTTGCGCCCGGGTGTTCAGGTCCACGATGCCGTGGCTGAAGAGGTCGAGCGCTTCTTCGCGTATCTGCTGCGCGTCATGCCAAGGCTCCAGGATGCTGCGTTGGTTCAGGTTGTCCCAGATTTGGTACAGTTCTTTCACCAGTTCGTGCGCGTTTTCGTCGGGTTCCCAGTTGTCGTCCATTTCGGGCAGCGAAGCTGTTTCCAGGACTTCGATGACCAGTACGGAGTGGTGTGCCGTCAGGCTGCGCCCGGTCTCGGTGATGATGTTGGGGTGGGGGAAGCCGTGTTTGTCGGCCGCGTCCACGAAGGTGGATACTACGTCGTTGACGTATTCCTGGATGGAGTAGTTCACCGAACTCTCGCTGCTGCTGGAGCGCGTGCCGTCGTAATCCACGCCCATGCCGCCGCCCGTGTCCACGAACTCCAGGTTGAAGCCCATTTTGTTCAGTTGCACGTAGAACTGGGAGGCTTCGCGCAGGGCGTTCTTGATGCGGCGTATCTTGGTAATCTGGCTGCCGATGTGGAAGTGTATCAGCTTCAGGCAGTCTTTCAGCCCTTTCTTTTCCAGGAAGTCGAGGGCTTCGAGCAGTTCGCTGGAGGTCAGGCCGAACTTGCTGGCGTCGCCGCCGCTTTCTTCCCATTTCCCGCTGCCGCTGGAGGCCAGTTTGATGCGGATGCCTATGTTGGGGCGCACCTTCAGTTGCTTGGCGATGCGGGCGATGAGGTTCAGTTCGTTCAGTTTTTCTACCACCAGGAAGATGCGTTTGCCCATCTTCTGCGTCAGCAAAGCCAGTTCGATGAAGTCTTCGTCCTTGTAGCCGTTGCACACCACCAGCGAGCCGGGGTCGGTGTTGATGCCGATGACGGCGTGCAGTTCGGGTTTCGAACCGGCTTCCAGCCCCAGGTTGAATTTCTTCCCGTGGGTAATCATTTCTTCCACTACGGGGCGCATCTGGTTGGCCTTGATGGGGTAGATGATGAAGTTCTCGCCTTTGTAGCCATATTCTTCGGCGGCTTTCTTGAAGCAACAGGAGATTTTCTCGATACGGTTGTCCAGGATGTCGGGGAATCGCAAGAGCATGGGGGCTGTCACGTCGCGCAACTGGAGTTCGTCCACCAGTTCTTTCAGGTCGACGGCCACGTCGTCTTTGCGCGGCGTTACCACCACGTGGCCCTTCTCGTTGATACTAAAGTACGAAGTGCCCCAACCGTTGATGTTGTACAACTCTTCCGAATCTTCAATACGCCATTTTCTCATTTTCAGTTACTTTGCTGTTATGTTACTTAGTTATTGTTGTCCGTCTCCTTGTCGCAGGCCAGCAGGGCGCGCAGTTGCTCCACCGACTCGGCTATCTGCTCGCGGCTTTCCAGCCGGCTGCCGTCGAACCGGTAACGCGCCTTTCCGTAGAAAGGCATCCGCCCGGCCAGGGCCTCGCCGATGAAGGCACGTAGTTCCGCTTCCGACTTGCCTTGCAGGATGGGCCGTTGCTGCGTGGCCACCCGCAGGCGGCGGAACAGCGTCTCTTCGTCCACGTCCAGGAAGACCGTCTGCCCCTGGGCGTTCATGTAGTCCATGTTGTCGAAGAAGCAGGGCGTCCCTCCGCCGGTCGAGATGACCACGTTCTCAAAGTCGCCCACTTCGTGCAACATGTTCCGCTCCAGGCGGCGGAAACCGTCCTCGCCCCGCGCGGCGAAGAGTTGGCTGATTGTCTGGTGGAACCGTTCTTCTATGTACCAGTCCAGGTCGATGAACGACAGCCCCATCTCGCGGGCGAAGGCTCTTCCCAAAGTCGTCTTGCCGGCACCCATGTAGCCTACCAAGAATATACGTACCATCATTAGCTTCGCGTTTGTGCGCAAAGGTACGCATTTGCAGGAAGATGCGAAAGGGAAAGGCCGAATTTATTCCCTCCTTTCCGGGAAATAGCCTGACAAGCCCGGGGCGTGCGGAGGGCGCGTTTGTCCCGGGTGCGTCCGGCGTGTGTCCCGAGTGCGTCCCGTGGTTGTCCCGAGCGCACTCGGCGCTTGTCCCGGACGCACTCGGGACAAACGTCGGGCGCACCCCCTCCAGGAGGGCTTCTCGCGGGGGTGAAGCGGGGACAGTGGGGGAATGGGGCGGGGAAGGAGGGGAGTAAAAAAGGAAGACAACGCTTACAACCCGCAGAACAGCGTGACGAGGAAGGGGACGCTGAAGTCGACCAGGAAGCCGTGGTAGATGGAGACGACGGCAAAGCGTTGGCCCGACACCTGTGTGATGACGGGTAGCGTCGTATCCATCGTCGTGGCGCCCCCGGCGGCAATGGGCGCCAACGGACCGAACCACCGCGCCAGCAGCGGGGCCAGCAGCAGCGTCAGCAACTCGCGGATGATGTTGGCCAGCAGCGCCACCGTGCCCAGTTCCGCCCCCTTGTATTCCGTGATGAAGATGGACGAAAGCGAATAGTAGCCAAAGCCCGCGCCCACGGCCAGGCAGTCGCCCGCCGTGCGCCCCGCCAGCAGCAGGCTGACCACGGCCGCCCCCGCCAGCGTGCCCGCCACGGTGCCCAGCGGCAAGAGCATCAGCCGGGGCGAGAGCGAACGGAAATGGCGCAACGTCTGCGGGTCGCTGCCTATCCCCAAGCCCACGCAGAACATCAGCGCGCAGAGGGCGTAGAAGCTGGCGTCCGTCTGCGCCGGGTCGAAGGGGAGGACGTGCCCCAGCCCGCACGCTACGCCCAACGCGAAGAATCCCACCACGACGAGGCTCCCCTTCATGCTCCGCCCTCCTTTCCGCGCGCGGCCCAGCGCCACAAGGCCCAGGCGGCCAGCACGCTGCCTGCGGTGGATGCCGTGGCGACGGCCAGCGCCTCCAGTCCCAAGGTGTGCAGGCCGCGCACGATGCGCTCGTTGCCGCCCACTTCGATGCCCAGCAGGAAAAGCAACGCCCAAATGAGCACGGTGACCACACGGCGCACGCCCCCCAACCTGCGGCGGCGCAACAAGAATCCGGCAGCCATGCCGGCCAGCATGAGTGAGATGACTGTGAACATGCGATAGTAGTATAAAGTTCGTTTTTTGCCCGCAAAGATAGGCTTTGTTTCCGATTCTGCGTATCTTTGCGCCATGTTATTGCCTTCTTTGCATAGAGACCAGATAGAAGCCGGCTGCGACGAAGCCGGACGCGGATGTCTGGCGGGCGCCGTCTATGCTGCCGCCGTCATCCTGCCCCCCGGCTTCCGCAACGAACTGCTGAACGACTCGAAGCAACTCTCCGAACGCCAGCGCTACGCCCTCCGCCCCGTCATCGAACGCGAAGCCCTGGCCTGGGCCGTGGGCGTGGTCTCACCCGAAGAAATCGACCGCATCAACATCCTCAACGCCTCCTTCCTGGCCATGCACCGCGCCATCGCAGCCCTCGCCCTCCGCCCCCAGCACCTGCTCATCGACGGCAACCGTTTCCGTCCCTATCCCGGCATTCCCCACACCACCGTGGTCAAAGGCGACGCCACCTACCTCTCTATTGCCGCCGCCTCCGTTCTCGCCAAGACCTATCGCGACGACTACATGCTTCGCCTCCACGCCGAGTACCCCCGTTATGGCTGGGACCGCAACAAGGGATACCCCACGCGCGCCCATCGCGCCGCCATCGCGGAATATGGCGCGACGCCTTATCACCGGCAGACATTCAACCTGTTGGGCGGGGATGGGCAGCTGGCGCTGGAGTTCGAGTGAACAATCGTTTTGTAAGCAAGAGCAGGATGGTAAAAAGCTTTTCTTTCTGTTCTTAATAGCTAATAACAGTCTTTTTTATGTAAATCTACTCGATATAATAAAATAATTTTGTTTATATACTTGGCGAAAGGGGCGATTTCTTTAATTTGTTTCTCTTTTTGCGTGTTTTTTTATCGTTTTCTCCTGCAAAATGAAATTTCTTCCGCTTTTTTAATAAAAAGTTTAAGTATTATTTGTTTTAATAATAAATTAATTCATATATTTGCTTCCGAATATAAATGAAACAGAAATAATGAAAGCAAATACTCGGAGAAGTTTCCTAAAGAAGGCGGCGTTGGCTGGTACGTCTTTGTTGGCGCTACCTTCCTTTCTGGACTCTTGCGGTATGCCGGAAGAACAGAAACAGGAAGGGCGGTTGATTGTTCCTGCGGGAAATGGCTTGCCTATAACAGGCACTTTCCTGGACGAAATCTCTCATGACATCCCACACCAGAATTGGGGCGAGAAAGAATGGGATTTGGATTTTCGTTACATGAAACAGATAGGCATTGATACGGTCATAATGATTCGCTCTGGTTATCGCAAGTTTATTACCTATCCTTCCGCATACTTGTTGGGAAAAGGCTGTTATATGCCTTCGGTGGATTTACTGGATTTGTTCCTGAGGTTGGCTGGAAAGTATGGCATGAAGTTCTATTTCGGATTATACGATTCAGGTCGTTATTGGGATACCGGCGACTTGAGTTGGGAAATCGAAGATAATAAATATGTAATAGATGAGGTGTGGAAATCCTATGGCTGCCGTTATAAAAGTTTTGCAGGCTGGTACATCAGTGGCGAGATCAGCCGTGCTACCAAGGGCGCGATAGACGCGTTTCATTCTATGGGACAGCAGTGCAAAGAAGTGTCAGGAGGTTTGCCAACATTTATTTCCCCTTGGATTGATGGGAAAAAAGCTGTCATGGCCGGTAGCGGAAAATTAACCAAGGCAGAAGCAGTCTCCGTCCGCCAGCATGAAGAAGAATGGGACGAGATATTTTCTGGTATTCATGATGTGGTTGACGCTTGCGCGTTTCAAGATGGCCATATTGATTATGACGAACTGGATGCTTTCTTCGCTGTAAACAAGAAACTTGCTGATAAGTATGGCATGCAGTGCTGGACCAATGCGGAGACTTTCGACCGTGATATGCCTATCAATTTCTTGCCGATTAAGTTTGATAAGCTGCGCTTGAAGTTGGAGGCTGCAAAGCGTGCTGGTTACGATAAGGCCATTACTTTCGAGTTTTCCCACTTCATGAGTCCGCAGTCGGCCTATTTGCAAGCGGGGCATTTGTACGACCGATATAAAGAGTATTTTGAAATAGTTTGATTTGTCAATTAAAGAATAGTAGAGAATTATGAAGACAAGTGTGAATTTCCCATACATGATATTTCTGGCTGTCGTGGCAGCTTTGGGAGGTTTCCTTTTCGGGTATGACACGGCGGTTATTTCAGGAACTGTGTCTCAAGTGTCGGCTCAGTTTGGATTAGACCAATGGCAGACTGGTTGGTTTGTGGGCTGTGCGCTGGTCGGCTCTATCATAGGTGTGCTGATGGCGGGTAAGTTGAGTGACTGCTTCGGACGCAAGGCTACATTGTTGGTGGCTGCGGTCTTTTTTTCTGCATCAGGAATCGGCTGTGCTTTCGTTTCCAATTTTAGCCAATTGGTGTTTACCCGTATGTTGGGTGGCATAGGTATTGGCGTTGTTTCTGTGGTATCTCCACTTTATATATCCGAGGTCTCTGTGGCTCGTTATCGGGGGAGGTTGGTTTCATTGTATCAGTTGGCTGTCACGGTAGGTTTTTTGGGTGCTTATTTGGCAAATTATTGGCTATTGCATTTTTCGCAAAGTGGCGTATCTTTTGAAATGGGCTGGTTACATACTATTTTAGTATCGGAAGTGTGGCGAGGCATGTTAGGATGCTCGAGCCTTCCTTCGGTTGTATTTTTCATGGTGATCTTTTTTATTCCGGAAAGTCCTCGCTGGTTGGTGTTGAAAGGACGGCTCATTGCAGCGCGAAGTGTCTTCTGTCGCATTTATGGTTCAGATATAGAAGCGGAACGTCAGGTGTCGGCTACGCAGTCTGTCATTATTTCCGATGCACAGTCCGATTGGCGATTCTTGCTGCTGCCCGGTATCCGTAAGGCTGTTCTCATAGGTGCTGCAATTGCTATTTTAGGACAATTCATGGGGGTAAACGCAGTGCTTTATTATGGCCCTTCTATTTTCGAAGAAGCAGGGTTGTCTGGCAGTGATGCCTTGTTCAGTCAGGTCTTAGTTGGTGTGGTCAATATGTTGACAACGGTGATAGCGGTATTTATCATAGATAAGATAGGACGTAAGAAATTGGTTTATTACGGAGTGTCAGGCATGATAATGTCTTTGCTGTTGATAGGCTTCTATTTCCATTTTGGTGAAACTTGTCACTTGGGCAATACTTTCTTGCTTTCTTTCTTTTTGTTATATGTATTTTGTTGCGCCATTTCAATTAGTGCAGTCATATTCGTCCTACTTTCTGAGATGTATCCCACGCGTATACGAGGTATGGCAATGTCTATTGCCGGTTTTGCTCTTTGGGTGGGCACCTATCTGGTCGGACAACTGACACCATGGCTGTTGTTGAATCTCACGCCTGCAGGTACATTCTTGTTATTCGCTTTTATGTGTGTGCCTTACATTTTGATTGTTTGGAAATTGCTTCCAGAGACGACAGGCAAGTCGTTGGAAGAAATAGAACGTTATTGGATGAAAAATATTGATTTTAAATAAAGAGGAACAAGATATGAATTTTAAGGATTTGTCAAAACAGTACAAAACTGAGTTGCTGGAAAATGTGCTTCCTTTTTGGTTGCAACATTCGCAAGATTTGGAGTATGGAGGCTATTTTACGTGTTTGAAGCGTGATGGTAAAGTGTTTGATACGGATAAATTCGTCTGGCTACAGGGGCGCGAAGTGTGGATGTTTTCTATGCTTTATAATAAGTTGGAGAAACGTCAGGCTTGGTTGGATTGCGCCATGCAAGGAGGGGAATTTTTGAAGAAATGCGCTCATGACGGGCATTATAATTGGTATTTCTCATTAAATCGGAAAGGAGAACCTTTGGTTGAACCTTATAATATTTTTTCTTACACGTTTGCTACGATGGCTTTCGGGCAATTAAGTTTGGCAACTGGTAATCAAGAATATGCCGATATAGCACGGAAGACGTTTGATGTTATTTTATCCAAAGTTGATAATCCGAAAGGCAAATGGAATAAGTTGCATCCAGGTACTCGTAATCTGAAAGGATTTGCTTTGCCGATGATACTTTGCAATTTGGCACTGGAAATAGAACATTTGCTTGATGAAAAGTTTCTGTTGGAGACTATGAACATATGCATTCATGAGGTGATGGATGTGTTTTATAGGCCGGAGTTAGGTGGTATTATTGTTGAGAATGTATTAGCGGACGGAAGCTTGTCTGATTCTTTTGAAGGTCGGCAAGTAACGCCTGGCCATGCTATCGAGGCTATGTGGTTTATTATGGATTTAGGGTGTCGAATGAATCGTCCGGATTTGATTGAAAAAGCTAAAAACGTAACGTTAACTATGCTTGAATATGGTTGGGACAAAGAGTATGGTGGTATTTTCTATTTTATGGATCGTTTGGGAAATCCTCCTCAGCAGTTGGAATGGGATCAGAAACTTTGGTGGGTGCATATTGAGACATTGATTTCTTTATTGAAGGGTTATTATTTGACTGGTGATGAGCATTGCATTATTTGGTTTGAAAAAGTTCATGATTATGTGTGGAATCATTTTAAAGATTCAGAATATCCCGAATGGTTCGGTTATTTGAATCGTCGTGGTGAAATTTTGCTTCCATTAAAAGGTGGCAAATGGAAAGGGTGTTTTCATGTACCTAGAGGCTTATATCAGTGTTGGCAATTATTAGAGAAGTTGTCAGAAAATAGTGGGGTGGCATTGGAGATGAATGAAAAAGTGTAAAAATATGATTTAATTATGAGTGCATTGATTTTATACTTGTTCCCATTGCTTATGTGGAATATGGCAACGTATGATGAGAAACAGGAGGGGCAAAAGGTTGAGTTCCCTGCTAACTCTTCAGCTGTACGCTATATTGGACGTACAATGGAAGAATTAGATGGCACTGTTTCTTTTGACTGGGTTGGTACTTATTTGGAAACAGGTTTTACAGGAAATCAGTTATCCATACGTGCATCGGATACGGGCAACAGCTATTATAATGTATTCCTTGATGGAAAACAACATCGTGTAGTGAAGATTTCAGGGAAAGATACTTTGATAGCTTTGGTAACAGGTGTAGATAAAGGACATCATATCTTGAAACTCCAAAAACGTTCAGAAGGAGAGTTCGGTAAAAGTAGCTTGCATAGTTTCGTGCTACCTTCAGAAGAATGTTTGTTAGAAGTGCCTCGGATGCATACTCGTCATATTGAATTTATTGGAAATTCGTTGACGTGTGGATATGGGGTGGAAGGGAAATATTCCGATGGCTCATTTCTATTGGAAGAAGAAAATTGTAATTTGTCTTTTGCTTGTATAATAGCTCGTTATTTTAATGCGGATTATACGTTGATTGCTCATTCTGGTAGAGGGGTGGTTCGTAATTATGGAGATTCTCTTAGGATATCTCGAAATACGATGAAAGATAAAATGTTGAATAGATTTGATGAATACCCTATTCCTTGGGATTTTGAAACTTTCCGCCCGGATTTGGTGGTGATAAATTTAGGATCCAATGATTTTTCTACGAAACCTTTTCCTTTTAAAAGAGATTTTGTGGATGCTTATAAGCAAATTATTTTTCAATTAAGATTATATTATGGAGAAAAACTTCCGATTCTTTGTCTTTATCCATCTGGGATTCAGACGTTTGTATATTCTTATTATGAGACGCTTGTTGATGAATTGGCAGATCCTTCTGTCTATTTGTTGAAATTGCAAGATGGACTTTATAATGGAACAACTGATTTGGGAGCGGCTTGGCATCCAGGGATAAGCGGGCATAAAAAAATGGCTATGAATATAATACCCTATATTTCTACTATTATGGGTTGGGATCTTGAAAACAAGCCAATAGAATAGGTTAACGAATAGGAATTATCTGAGTATATGTAATAGAGTTAGAATTGTAAAACATATTGTTGATGGAAATGAAAAAGAATATAGTTTTAAGTCTGTTGTTTAGTTTTGTCGTAGTTTTGTCAGCTTATGCACAAAGCATGAAGTTGCAGTTTCAAGAAGGTTGTTTCAAGATATTACAACTAACTGATTTGCATTGGATAGAAAGTGAAAATTACAAGCTGCAGAATGATAGTACGTATTATTTAATACGTGAAATGATTCGTATTGAACGTCCTGATTTAGTAGTTTTGACGGGAGATGTTGTGGTTTCTTGGAATGCAAAGAAAGCATGGAATGTATTGGTAGATTTGTTTGCTAAGGAAAGGACGCCTTTTGTTGTAACCTTTGGAAATCATGACGAGGAAACAGATATGAATAATTCTCAAATTCTAGAATTATTATCTACTAACCCCTATAACTTGACTTATGATGCAGAAAACGGGGGAGCGGGGACGGGTAATTGTTTCTTGCCTATTTATGCATCGGATGGGATGAGACAGAAATGGATGCTTTATTTCTTTGATTCTCATAATATCACTAATGACCGCTCTTTTGGATATTATGATTGGATTAAGTCGGATCAAGTAGATTGGTATAGGCGAGTTAGTAAGGGAATGAAGCGAGAACATGGGGAAAAGTTGCCTGCTTTGGCGTTTTTCCACATTCCTTTACCTGAACATGAAAGTGCTAGATGGGTGTGCCGGGAACTGGGTAATAAGATGGAAGACGTTTGTGCTTCTTCTGTCAACTCAGGGTTATTCGCATCTTTTATAGAGAATAGAGATGTTATAGGTGTCTTTGTAGGACATGATCATAATAATGACTATTTGGTAGACCTCGATGGGAATATTGTATTGGCCTATGGGCGGAAAACTGGTTATCCTTCTGCTTATAAAGAGACGCTTTCAAGAGGAGTCCGTGTCATTACGTTACAGGAAGACGCTCCGGCTTTTAATACTTATATAAGAGATTTGGCAGGTATATATTTCAATTATGATTTTGAACAAAAATATGACGGCATAGGTATTCCTCGTTTTAATGGATCATTTATTCAGAAGTTCTTGGTAGCTGATTGGGATGATGCACGTTGGGATAAAGAAATGGATATGTTGAAAGAGATCGGTATGAACTATTTAATATATGCTCCTGCATTGCTTGTGGATGCAGGTGGGAGAATATCATCAAATTATCCGTCTTCTTATGTCAAGAGAAGAAAGGCAGACAGAACGCTTGAAAGATGTCTTCATAGTGCCCAAAAGAAAGGTATAAAGGTTTTTGTGGGGTTGAATTTTAATGAACGTTGGTGGAAAAATGATTATGATGATGCTTGGTTGACAGGGCAGATGAAGATTGGCAATAAAATAGCCAGTGAATTAATCGCTCTGTATAAGGATAAGTATCCGGATGCATTTTATGGTTGGTATTGGGTTTGGGAAGTTGATAATCTTAATTGGATGTCTACCGAACGTCAAGAGAGTCTTAGCAGAGCTTTAAATGTGAATTTAGACCATCTTTCTAAGATAGCACCTGGGATGCCCTTGATGTTGTCTCCATTTATGAATCATAAAGTAGGGAGTGATGCGGATGGGTATGCGGAAATGTGGAAAAATGTTTTTGCGAAGGCTCATTTTCGCTCAGGTGATATATTTGCTCCTCAGGATTGTATCGGGGCAGGCGGATTGAATTTGGATATCTTAGGTGAATGGTTTTCTAAATTGAAACAGGCAGTGAATAGTAAACCTGGATTAAAGTTTTGGGGAAATGTAGAGACCTTTGAACAAGCATTCTGGTCAACAGCTTCTTTGAAGCGGCTCCAAAAACAGTTAGAAATAGTGAATGGCTATGTGAGCAATCTTATTTGTTTTGCTTATAGTCATTATAACAGTCCGTTTGTGGGATGTGGTAAATATCATGCGGCTTATGCTTCATATTGTCAGAATGGTTGCTTCCCAGAGGTATCTATTCCCGCAAAAGTCACATCGTGCATAGCGGTATCACAGAAAGAAGGTGTGAAGTTGCAATGGTCGGTGCAAGATGAAACGGATGTGGTAGGCTATAATTTGTATCGAGATGGAGTCTTAGTAAAGAAACTACAAGCTACGTCAAAAGGGCTTCCTTTATCTTATTGGGATAAGGAAGGTTGTATATCTTCTTTGTATGAAATCTCTTCTTACAATGTTTTTGGGGAAGAGTCTGAGAAAATTAGTGTTACATGGGAATAGAAAGTTAATTATGAAAAATACATTGTTATATTGCTCTCTTATAATTGTTATATTGAACTTTATTGGTTGTACCATATCTTCAAGAGGTAAGTCGGAGTTCACAATAAGCGAAGGAGAATTGTATGATAAAATAAGGGGTGGATGGAGTGCGAAAGTGATCGGTTGTACTTATGCTGGCCCTGTGGAATTTACGCATAATGGGACGATAATCCAAGATTATACTCCTATCAAATGGTCAAAGGATAGGGTACAGCATTATTTTGATACTTTTCCTGGATTATATGATGATATCTATGTGAATATTGTTTTTGTTAATGCGTTTGAACGTTGGGGGCTGGATGTATCGGCAGATTCGGTAGCAACCGCGTTTGCAAATACCAATATGCCTTTGTGGCATGCCAATCAGGTGGCGAAATATAATATTAAACAAGGAATAATGCCACCATTGTCTGGACATTGGTTAAATAATCCGCATGCAGATGATATAGATTTTCAAATAGAAGCAGATTTTGCAGGGCTAATGTCTCCTGGAATGCCCAATACGGCATCTGAGATTTCGGATAAGATCGGACATATCTTTACATATGGTGACGGTTGGTATGGTGGTGTATATACAGCGGCGTTGTATTCGATGGCTTTTGTGGTGGATGATGTGGAAGTGTTGGTGAAGCAAGCTTTAGAGACTATACCGAAACAGAGTGATTTTTATCAATGTATTAGTGATGTGATTACTTGGTATGAACAGTATCCGGGAGATTGGAAACAAACTTGGTTTGAGGCTCAAAAGAAGTGGACTTCTGAAGTTGGTTGCCCAGATGGAGTATTTCTCCCATTTGATATTGACGCCAAGATCAACAGTGCATATGTGACAATTGGGTTATTGTATGGTGAGAAGGATTTCTATCAAACTATGGATATTGCGGCACGATGTGGACAAGATTCTGATTGTAATGCGGCAACTGCGGCAGGTGTATTGGGTACCATGATAGGTTATCAGAATATCCCGGAAAGATGGAAAGAAAGCCTTTATGGTATAGAAAAAAGGTCCTTTGCATATACAGATATATCTTTAGATAAACTTTGCGATTTGAGTATGAAGCATGCCTTATCTATGGTTGAAAGGAAAGATGGGGAAATAATCGACGGAAAGATTATTATTAGTTCACAGCGTCCTGTTTCTGTGGCTTATGAGAAATCTTTTGAGGGGCATTATCCAGTAGACAAAAAGTTTGTTAATATTAACTTGGAAGAAACCTTTGATTTGGAATTTGGCGGTAATGGATTTGTCTTGAGAGGGGCAGTACTTTCTGCTAAGCAAGAATATGTGGCTAAGATAGAATTATATGTAGATGAACACCTGGTAGAAACCGCCAACCTGCCAGTTTCAAGTCTTTCTTCGGTGGATAATAGGCGACCAGATTTGTTTTATCAATACCAGTTATCTGATACATGCCATAAAGTTAGATTAAAATGGTTGAATCCAGATAAAAATGTCCGGATTTATATAGGGGAGATGTTGGTCTATAAAGGTAAACCGGATAATTTGTATTTATAGATTTGTTCCTATGCGGATGTTCTCTGCAAATTCTTACAGTTGCTAATTATGAGCGGAGGAAATCTTAGAACGCTTTAAATGAGCTTGTAGAGATTTCGTAAAGAATCATTAAGTTCTTAGAATGTTTTTTGTTTTAATAATTAAAAGGTAATGCTATGAAACAGGTTGTAGTATTTTTGTTCTTATTTTTAGGAGTATCAGTATGGATACCTACTATTGGTTTTGCTCAGGATATCCCTAAAGTGAAGCCTATTACAGGTACATGGATAAACTTGGCTTATAAGGATGTCCGGAATAAGTATACTAATCCCAAAGGATTTGATAACACAGACCCCAATTTGTGGAAAGCGAAAGTGCGCGAACTTGCGCAAATGGGGATTGAGTATTTGGTCTTTATGGAAGTGGCCAATGAAGGAGAAGCTTATTATCCCTCTCAAATCATGCCACATTGTTATAATGACAATATACAAAGCCCAGTGGAGGCGATTCTCGATGAAGCAAAAAAATGTAAGATGAAGGTTTTTATGAGCACTGGTTGGGCCAAGGACCAAGATGATAATCTACAAGATCCAGCTATCAGAGCAAGACAACTTCAGATTATGGAAGAGTTGTCTGTCTTATATAAAGAGCATGACGCATTTTATGGATGGTACTTACCGGTAGAAGATTGCATTTGCCCCATTTTTGCAGAGCATGCGGTACAAGCGGTCAATGCCTTGGTTGCAAGGGCTAAGGAATTGACACCGGGCAAGCGGACGATGATTTCGCCTTATGGAATAGGTCTTTCTGATTTTGACGATCCTAATTATGAAACGCAGTTAGCAAAGCTGCAAGTTGACATTATTGCTTACCAAGATGAAGTAGGGTGTGTGCGAGATAAGTTCACACTTCCCCGTTTAAAGAGAAATTGGAAAAAGTTGCGCGATATTCATAATCGGTTGGACATTGAGATGTGGGCTAATTGCGAAACTTTTACGTGGGAGGGAGGTACGAATGATCGTCAATCCGCTTTAATTCCGGCTTCTTATCCTCGTTTGTTATCACAACAAGTGGCAGCTTCTATGGGTGGAGTGGATAGGATTATATCTTTTATGTTCGGAGGAATCATTGAGAATCCGGATTCTCCTTATCAATTAGGACAACCAATTTGGTCAAACAAGCTATATACCGATTATATAGCCTGGAAAAATAACGAACTTTATTGGCGTTTTTTGGAGGCTACTTTTGTGAATGATTTATTAAATGAGGCGAATCCATCTATGTGCAGCAATGCTACTCTTCAATATTTGTTGGATGGGGAAGTCGCCGAAGAAAATAGTGAAGACAAACGTTGGGTGAAGTTTACGTCAGGTCATCATGAAATATTGATTGATTTGCAAAAGGAAATTAATGTTGAAAATATCCTATTCCGTATGCTGAAGTATGCACCCGAACAAATCGGAATGCCTTCGAAACTCTATATTTACCAGTCGGATAACGGGAAGGAATATCGTCTGGCTTCCATTAAAGATGCCTCTCGCTTTCCTAATGATCAATATGATGCATGGATAGAGGGGGCGTTGATTGAGAAACTAGGTACTTGTCGCTATGTTAAAATTGCTTTTGAAGCTATAGGGAGTGTGTATATGGACGAGATTTTTATTAATCCGAGAATTGAATAAGAGAATTAACTAATTAATCTATTTTGCGTATGAAAAATTACAAGCAAATTGCAGTTCGTGGGATAGGTATATGGCTTTTATTGATAGCTATTGGAATCCCATATGTATTGAGGGCCGGAACTGATGATGTCAGGCAGGTTCTGGAGATAAGAGGCGTCGTTACTGATGAATTGGGAGAACCAATTATTGGTGTGAATGTACGCGTTAAGAATGATCAAACAAAAGGAACTATTACTGATGTTGAGGGGAAGTATGCAATAAATGTTCCTCAAAGTGCTATATTGGTATTTTCTTTTATTGGATATGAAACGAAAGAGGTCTCTATTGACGGAAAAAGGAACATCAATGTCGTTTTGAGGGAAAGCAGTCAGCTTTTGGATGAAGCGGTAGTGATTGGTTATGGAAGTGTTAAGAAACGTGATTTGACAGGTTCAGTGTCTTCTATTAAGGGGGAAGATTTAATGAAGACGAATCCGGTAAGCCTTAACCAAGGTCTTCAAGGTAAAATGGCAGGTGTCGCAGTTTCGCAAGCCGATGGTGCTCCTGGAGCAGGTATTAGTATTCAGATACGTGGTGCAAACTCTTTTACAACTAGCACAGAGCCTCTTTATATTGTAGATGGGATACCTTTTTCTATGGGGACGGCCCCTGAAACGGATTATGGTACTAAGCAGACTAATAATCCATTGAGCGTGATTAGTCCACAAGATATTCAATCGATAGAAGTTCTAAAAGATGCTTCCGCAACAGCTATATATGGTTCTCGTGCAGCAAATGGTGTGGTGATTATTACAACGAAATCGGGTGCAGAAGGAAGAGCTAAAGTACAATTTAGTTCTAATTTTAGCGTATCGAATCCTGTCAAATTGATAGACGTATTGAGTGCTGCTGAATATGCAGAATATAGAAATGAACTGACTATTAATGGGTATCTGTATGATGGAAAAGAATATGTGGATCCCAGTAATTTGCCTTATCCTATTCCTGGACGTTGGAGTGAGACGATTGAGAAAGACCCGATAACAGGGCAAGAAGTTGTGGTTGACCGTGAATATCTGCCGAGTCCGGACGATTTCCGTAATGGTTATGATAGGAATCAAGATGGCAATTTATTCTATGGGACTAATTGGCAGGACGAGATCTTTCATACTGCGGTTAGTCAGGATTATAATTTGACGGTATCCGGTGGAGATAAGAATGGTTCTTATATGTATTCTGGTGGATATTTGGATCAACAAGGAGTTATTGTAAACTCTTACTATAAACGTTATACTGCTCGTGCGAATAATACTCGTAAGATTAAAGATTTTATTGAAATTGGTTCAAATTTGAGTTTTACAAGGTCTGAAAATCGTTTTGCTAGAACAAATAGTGAGAATTATGGTGTGATAGAGTCTGCTATATCTTTTAATCCGACTCGTCCAGTGTTTGATCCAGAAGCAGATTCTGGCTATTCCGAGGATTTTTCTTCGGGATTAGCTAATCCATATTTAACTGTGCATACAGAGAAAAACATATTATCTTCGCTTTCTGTTTTTGTCTCAGGTTTTGCAGAAGTAAAGTTCACTGATTGGTTAAAGTTCCGTCAAAACATAGGATATGGATATAGCTATGATGAACGTAACCAATATTATAATCGTTATACTGGTTCTGGACAATCACCTACAAATGGTTATGCTGTAAAATCAGATGGAACATATGAGAGTTTGACAGAAGAATCTTTGCTGACTTTCGATAAGAAATTTGGTGTACATGCTTTGAATGCAGTGTTGGGCATGACTTATGAAAAGGTCACCTGGAAAAGCAAATCCATGAATGCAAAGAATTTTCCTACAGATGATACCGAAGATAACGATATCAATGCGGCTATCGGTGACAAGGAAATCAGTAGCAGTCGAGGAAAATCGCAATTGATGTCTTATCTGTTTCGTGCGAATTATAATTTGCTGGATCGTTATTTAATGACGTTTTCCATTCGTCGTGACGGATCTAGTCGTTTAGCATTGAATCGTTGGTCTAATTTTTATTCAGGAGCCTTAGCTTGGCGTTTATCAGATGAACCTTGGATTAAATCTCTAGGTTTCTTTGATAATTTGAAATTGCGACTAAGTGCCGGGCAAACGGGTAACCAAGGTGTGAATGCTTATGCAACACGTTCTCGATTTGTTTCTTCCAATTATCCATATGATGGTGTGCAAACTAGTGGCATGGCTGAGGATCGGTGGGGAGGACCTGCTGCACCGGATTTGAAATGGGAGACAACAAATCAATATGACATAGGTTTGGATGTGTCATTCTTGCGTAACCGGGTGAATTTAGTATTTGATGTTTATTATAAAAAAACGACTGATCTGCTTCAGTATAGATTGATTCCAATGAGTTCTGGATTTTCAGAGATCGCATGCAATTATGGTGATGTAATAAATAAAGGTTTGGAATTGAGTGGGCATTTCATTCCAATTAAAACTCGTGATTTCATGTGGTCTTTGGATGCGAATATTTCGTTCAATAGGAATCGGGTTGAGAACTTGAACGCTGATCAATTTTCAGATGTTGTTTGGGGAATGGAAAGCATGTTTCTTAGAAGAAATGGTTATGCTATTGGTACATTGTATGGTTATGTGGAAGATGGATTTTATGATAATGAAGCAGAAGTACGTGCAGACCCTTATTATGCCAATGAGACTCCTGCGAAAGTAGCAAGCATGGTGGGACAAATTAAGTATAAAAATTTAGATGATGATCCAATAATTGACGATCGTGATAAGACGATTATAGGTGATACGAATCCTGATTATCAGTATGGCATAACAAACACAATGACATATAAAAACTGGACTTTCAGTTTTTTCTTGCAAGGAACCCAAGGAAATGATATTTTAAATGCAAATCTTTTGGCGTTCGACTTGGTCGGTAGTAACAATATGCCTAAGTTTGTGTGGGATGCACGTTGGACTGCTGATAACCGTGAAAATGCAAAATGGCCTCGGCCAGATGGGACTTATACTCGATCGATGAAAGCTTCCGATCGTTATGTGGAAGATGGGTCTTATTTGCGTTGTAAAAATATTAGTTTAAGCTATAGATGGCTTCATCCAATTAAGTTTATAGAGTCTCTTGTATTTACGGCTAGTATAACGAACTTATTTACAATAAGTGATTATAGCTGGTATGATCCAGATGTAAATAGTTTTGGTAGTGATGCTTCTAGACGTGGTGTAGACGTATCTTCTTATCCAAGTGCGCGTACTTTTAATTTTGGTATTCAATTATCTTTCTAAATGTTATGATTATGGATATAAAGAGAATATTAGGAATGTCCATGATGAGCGTTTGTATATTGACGGCTTGTGATTTGGACGAAGAAACATTTACCTTTGTTTCAGGTGATGATGTTGCTGCCGCAGGTAGTTATGATCAACTTGTCGCTGGTGCTTATTTGACATTGCTTTTCCCTTTTGAATGGGGGAACTATGCAAATATAGCTAATTTTGATTGTGATTATCAGACAGGCCCGACCTGGGCTTTTGGAGAAATTGGAGCAGGGAACTTTTATGGTTCTGGCTCAAATGACAATTTTTATCAGTATTATTTCCAATCAATACATCGGGCTAATTATCATTACTATTTAGTCAGTAAGATCTCAAATGCTCCAGAAAAGCAGAAAAATAATGCTTTGGGGGAATTACGTTTCTTGAAAGCATGGTCATATTTCCAATTGGTTCAACATTTTGGGGCAGTTCCTTATTTTGAAACATCTATATCTGAAGGAGAGACGCCAGAGAAGCCCCGTACTTCAGTTAAAGAGATTTACGGGCATATCATTTCGGATTTGCAAGAAGCAGAAGGGTTATTGATGCCCCGAACAGATTCGGAGTATCAAAAAGGGCATGTTTGTCGTGGTACGGCAAAAGCATTGTTAGCAAAGGTGTATGCAACAATTGGTTCTGCTTCTATGCCTACTGGACGAATCACAGTAAAAGGAGGACCCGGTTCTACAACCAATCCTGATGGAACTACCTCAAGACTTATGCCCGTGCCTCTTACTCATGAGAAGGATCTAGTTGCAGGTTATGAAGATTTTGATTCTCAAGAATATTATAAACTAGCGAGAGATAAAGCTTGGGAAGTAATTCAAGATAATGAATTTCAATTGGCTTCTAGCCAAGAAGAATTGTGGAGCAATGCATATAAGAATGGACCAGAATTCCAATTTTGTTTGCAAACAATCAATGGAGTAGGAACTTTGTATTCTAATTTTGTTCCTGTTGATTTCCTCGGTTATGCGAACCCTGCGTATAATGGAGAATGGAGCAGCGGTTATTATGTACAGCGAGACCATTGGTTGCAGACTTTCGACGATTGGGATGATGATCGTATTACATGGGGAGTGATGCATCGCATTCCGTATTGGTATAACGAAGATACAGGTAGGATGTCTTGGTATTTTTATCCAGAACGTGATAGTGTGTATGTGCGCAAAGGGGAAAATGGTTATGATCCTTCTGATGTCGTTGCAAGTGGAGCACATATGTATGGTTCAAAGTTAATGAAGTTTTCGGCCGTTTCAGTTTATCCATTAGATGGTAATCGAGCCGACTTTAATTGGCCTTATATGCGTTATGCTGAGACGTTATTAATTTATGCGGAAGCAGATAATGAAGTGAATAATGGGCCTTCTGAACGTGCTTTGCAGGTTGTGGACTTGCTGAATACACGTAATAACAGTACATTGGTTTCTGAACGGAATAAGAAAACTCCTTATACGCAGGAAACCTTTCGGTCGTATATATTAGAAGAGCGTGCAAAAGAATTTGCAGCTGAAGGGATTCGCCGGACTGACTTAATACGTTGGGGAATTTATCTGCAAGTAATGAATGCGATTGGAAATACAGATGAAAATGGTGTGATAAAAAGGCGTGAGGAGAAACATTTATTGTTGCCTCTTCCTTTAAATGAGGTTAATTCGAATCCTTATATTGAGACCAATAACCCTGGTTGGTAATATTAATCTTAAAAAAGACAAGTAATATGAGAATGATAATGAATTTTGAGAAAGTGAGTTATCCTATTTGGGTGATTTTTCTACTTTGTTTTGCGGTTTCTTGTTCTGATAATGAAGATGGAACAATGCCTATCACTTTAACAAAAGTGACGACCGTTTCGGATATGCAGACACCTATAGTTGAGGCTAGCTTAGGTGATTTTATAGCCATTCATGGTACAGGCTTGGATATTAATAATATAGATTCTATTTTGATAAATGACGTGAAGGTTGATTTGCGGGAAGTGTACACAGAGAATGATATTTTATATTTGAAAATTCCTGTTAAATTGGCTGTAGAGGTAACAAACAAAATTTATATTTATAATCATTGGGGTTGTCAAGAGATTGTTTTTAAGACAAATTCTCCAGACTTGTATCTGGAACGTATGTTTAATGAATATACAAAACCAGGAGATACGATAATGATTTATGGTGATTTTTTTGAATTATATGAGATTGACTCTTTGAATGCAGTGGTTGATTTTAATGGGAAAATATCTAAGGTTATCACTTCTGCGGATAAGTATCTAACAGCTCAGGTGCCTAAAGATGTGGATAAAAACATTAAAGTGAAAGTGAAAGGATTGAAGTATGATGTGGAAGCTACTTGTCCTGGAAGGTACTATGATCGAGAATGCATGATTATGGATTTTGATGAGCTTGTCCCTACGAGTATGGCGAATGTAGTAGTAGACGAGGAAGATGAACAACGTTTTAGTGGAAATTTCCTTCGTATAGACGATAAATCTACCTGGAATAGTTGGTGGTATATTGCTGAAATTAGTGATGTCCCTTTTACTGATGATATGCTGGACAATCCTGATGATTATGAAATTAAGTGTGAATTCCGGACTGCTAACCAGCTAATCGATGGGAAGATTAAATTTTGTAACTATTTATTCTGGGATGCTGCTCCGATGGAATGGGTATCAACAGATTTTGTAATCCAGAACTTTAATCGCTGGGAAACTATTCGGTTGCCGTTTGTTGTCAATCGTTCCACTACTTATCCGGAGAATTCTTATTACCATTCATTTAATATGCGTCTTGAGATAGATGAGACTATAGCTCGCAATTTCTCATTTGACAATATACGGATTTGTCGGAAAGGTGATTAATTTTGGTGTTATGTTTATTATTGAAAGTTATCCTTTAGCTGTACTTTTTTGCTTTGTAACCATGCTCTGTTGGGGGTCATGGGGAAACACGCAGAAGATGGCAGGTAGCCATGTATGGCGTTATGAGCTCTATTACTGGGATTATGTATTAGGGGTACTGTTCTTGTCGTTATTGGCTGCTTTTACAATGGGAAGCATAGGCGATGAAGGTCGTAGTTTCTTAGTAGATTTGCAGCAAGCTGAATGGGCTAATGTGTTTTTGGCATTTGTTGGTGGGGTCATATTTAATTTATCTAATATCTTGTTGTCTACATCTGTTTCCGTGGCAGGAATGTCGGTGGCATTTCCATTGGGTGTAGGTTTGGCATTGGTGTTGGGAGTTTTTGTTAATTACCTCACCGAGCCTCATGGTAATCCGTTTTATCTTTTCTTTGGAGTCCTGTTAGTGATAATTGCAATAGTTTTAAATGCTTGGGCTTATAGGAATATGGATAAGAGAGGAAAAAGGCATTCGACTAAAGGCATTCTTGTGGCAATTGTGGCAGGTATTTTGATGTCTTTCTTTTTCCGTTTCATTGCGGCTGCTATGGATGTGTCTGATTTTACGCATCCAGCTATCGGAAAAATGACCCCTTATACTGCCATGGTTGTATTTGGCATAGGAATGTTCATTAGTAATATGTTATTTAATACCATTGTCATGAGGCATCCTTTCCAAGGTGACCCCGTCACTTATAAGGAGTACCGGAAAGGCTCTTTCAGATTGCATATGGTAGGTATTCTTGGAGGCATCATTTGGGGAATTGGCAATCTGTTTAGTCTACTGGCTTCAGAGAAAGCAGGTACTGCTATATCGTATGGCTTAGGACAGGGTGCAACCATGGTTGCTGCTTTTTGGGGTGTATTTGTATGGAAAGAATTCAATGGAGGCCCTCGAATAAATAATATCTTGCTAACCTATATGTTTATATTATTTCTTGCTGGAATTAGCTTGATTGTTTATGCTGGCTATTGATGAACCTTGTTGTATAATGAATTGTGATGAAAATGGATAATAGGAAGAGTATATTGGTAATCGGAAGTTCTAATGTAGATTTGATTGCCCGTGTATCCCATTTACCAATTCCTGGCGAAACAGTCGGGGACGCTGAGTATTGTGTCGCTTATGGGGGAAAAGGTGCTAATCAAGCAGTTGCGGCAGCGCGTGCAGGAGGTCATGTTACGTTTGTTTCCTGTCTTGGAGATGATTCCTATGCTGATGCATTGATGGCGTCATTTCATAATGTAGGAATAGATGTGAGTAATGTTCGGCGTTGTTCCAATGTTTCTACTGGTGTGGCATTTATTTTTGTGGATGATGGTGGGGAAAATTGTATCGCTGTCGCACCTGGGGCCAATGCTTTGTTGGGTGATCAAGAATTATATTGTGTGTTACCATTGGTTGCCCAAGCTGACGTGTTGTTATTGCAGTTGGAGATTCCGATAAAAACGGTATTAGAACTGATTGAGAAAGCTTATTCTGTTAATACGAAAGTCGTTTTAAATTTAGCTCCTGCGCAATTTATACCCTGGGATACATTGCGTAAAGTGGATGTGTTGATTTTGAACGAAACAGAAGCCGACATGTTGTTGGAACATCCATCCAAAGGAATGACTGCGTTAGAACGGGCGCATGCTTTGTGCTCGAGGGGGATTCAAAGCGTTATTTTAACTTTAGGAATTGCAGGCGCGGCAGTGGCAAGTGTTGGTATAGAAGCATTGGTCCCGTCGTGGCCAGTGGTTACAGTAGATACAACTGGAGCTGGAGATACTTTTTGTGGAGCGTTTGTGGCTCGTTGGATGGAGAACGGAGGAAACCTGCTGGAGGCTGTTCGTTTTGCTACGGCTTCTGCGGCTCTTTCTGTAACGAAATTGGGCGCACAAACGTCTATTCCTCGCTTGGAAGATGTAGAGTTGTTTATTCAAGAAAGATATAAAAATGAATAGTTATGAAGAGATTATCTTATATTGCAGTTTTTTTAATTTCCATAGTTGTGCTTTATTCCTGTGAGCAAGGGCCTGTTAATACTATATGGCTCGATGAGTTGGGACGTGATTCATGTTATATACAAGATTGGGGGACAGTGGAGATAAATAGGTCTGTGGTGCATACTCCGTTGACTGTAAATGGCGTGGAATATGAACGGGGATTGGGCGTGCATTCTATTAGCCGTTTGTTTTACAAATTAGATAAAAAGGCCGTTTCTATAACAGGTTTGGCTGGCGCTGATGATCAGAATTTATTTGCCGGGAAATTACAATTCAAATTGATTGGTGACAAAAAAGAATTGTGGAAAAGTGGAGTTATGAAAAAAGGAGATCCGGTAAAAGAGTTTAATGTCTCTCTGCAAGGTATTGATAAATTGTTATTATTGGTAGAAGAATGCGGTGATGGTATCATGTATGATCATGCTGATTGGCTGAACGTACGGATAGATACTCGTGGAGAGGTGACGCCGATACAAGTTTGGGCGACGCCTGTTCGGAAAGAGAAATATGTTCTGACCCCTTCTGCTCCAGCCACACCTATAATCAATAATCCATTAGTGTTTGGCGCACGGCCAGGCAATCCTTTCTTATGGGCGATAATGGCGACGGGGGATCGTCCCATGCATTTTGAAGCTATTGGTTTGCCTAAAGGTTTGAAACTAAATTCTAATACTGGGCGTATTACTGGTGTTGTACGTCAAAAAGGAGAATATAGTGTTATATTGAAGGCGTCCAATAGTAAAGGTGAAACTCAGAAAGAAGTGACAATCAAAATTGGAGACAAGATTGCTTTAACACCTTCTATGGGCTGGAATAGTTGGAACTGTTGGGGGCTTTCTGTTGATGATAGCAAGGTGCGTGACGCTGCTCGTACCATGAGTGAAAAATTGCATGCTTATGGCTGGGAGTATATTAATATTGATGATGGTTGGGAAGCTGCGGAAAGGACTGCCCAAGGTGAATTGCTTCCAAATGAGAAGTTTCCTGATATTAAAGGACTGACAGATTATATTCATGGTTTAGGTTTGAAGTTTGGAATATATTCGTCACCAGGGGCGACAACATGTGGCGGTCATTTGGGTAGT
The DNA here is from genome assembly GCA_949288585.1 of uncultured Bacteroides sp. Taxonomy (GTDB): domain Bacteria; phylum Bacteroidota; class Bacteroidia; order Bacteroidales; family Bacteroidaceae; genus Bacteroides. The sequence continues at coordinate 31,373 of CASEKR010000010.1, forward strand.
TATCAGCATGAAGAGATCGATGCCAAGACCTGGGCTGATTGGGGAGTAGACTATCTAAAGTATGACTATTGTGGCTATTTGGAGATAGAAAAGGATTCGGAAGAAAAGACAATCCAGGAACCTTATATTGTGATGCGTAATGCATTGGATAAAGTTCAACGTGATATTGTGTATTGTGTGGGTTACGGAGCTCCTAATGTATGGAATTGGGCACGTGAGGCCGGTGGTAACCAGTGGCGTACTACGCGCGACATTACCGATGAATGGAACGTAGTGTTAGCTATTGGTTCTTTCCAAGATGTATGTGCTGAAGCAACGGCCCCAGGGCAAAACAATGATCCGGATATGTTGGTCGTTGGCCGTTTGGGCAAGGCATGGGGTGCTGATGTGCATGATTCCTGTTTGACTCCAGATGAACAATATTCTCATATATCATTGTGGTGTTTGTTGTCTGCTCCTTTGTTGATAGGTTGTGATATGGCGGATTTGGATGATTTTACGTTAAATTTGCTGACAAACCGGGAAGTGCTTGCCATTAACCAAGATCCATTAGTTTCTCCTGCCCATAAATCATTGGTGGAGAACGGGCAGATCTGGAGTAAAAAACTGCATGATGGGTCGTATGCCGTGGGTTTTTTCCATATAGATCCTTATTTTGTTTTGTGGGATGAAGATGATGCAGAGCCCATGCAATGGCGGAACTATGGTTTTGAGTTGCCCTTGAAAGAACTGGGTTTTACGGGAAAGGTACACGTCCGTGACTTATGGCGGCAGCAAGATTTAGGAGAAGTAACCGATTGTTTTACTACTGAGGTCCCTTATCATGGGGTAACCCTCGTTAAAATTACGCCGATACAATGAGAAAAAGATGTTTTTTGATGGCTTTCGTTTGGGGAGCCTGTGTAGTACAGGGCTTTGCCCAATCAGTGGATTTGGATGTTGTTAAGGTTCAAGAATCCCACCAGCCTTATGCGGGAGAAAGTATTTATATTCCGGATATTCCAGGCTATAAGACACTGAAATGCGATTTTCATGCTCATACGATTTTCTCGGATGGGGATGTCAAACCCGAGAACCGGGTGTGGGAAGCTGCTACGCGTGGGTTGGACGTGATAGCTATAACTGATCACATAGAATATCGGCCGCATCCATACGTGGTTGGTGATCATAATGAATCGTATCGGCGGGCTAAGGCCATAGAGCCGCGTGCGAATGTATTGGTTGTGCATGGTGCTGAAATTACGCGTTCTAAACCTTTGGGGCATTTGAATGCTCTTTTCCTGGAGGATGCCAATGTCTTGGATGTGGAAGACCCATTGGTGGCCATTGACAATGCATTAGAACAGGACGCTTTTGTCATGTGGAATCATCCGGGCTGGCCTAATGATACTACGACTCTTTATGATGTGCATGCGAAGTTGATAGCGCAGCATAAGATTCATGGAGTAGAACTGGTGAATGGTTTTGAGTATTATCCTAAAGCATTTGGTTTCTGTGATCGGTATGGACTGACGTGTTTAGGAAATACGGATATACACGGGGTATATCAGTTGACTTATCGTCCTGGGTTTGCTCCAATGACGATTGTGTTTGCCGCAGAACGTTCTGTAGAGGCTGTGAAGGAGGCATTGTTTCAGAAGCGCACGGTCGTTAAGTTTGGTGACTTATTGATTGGTTCGGATGAATGCTTGATGCCGCTATTGACGGCTTGTTTGAAATGTGAAGTGGAACCGCATGGAGCAGGCGAAGTTTTGGTGAAAATCACGAACCAATCTTCGCTTAGGTTCGACATGTTATTGGACAATAAATCTTTATCGGTACTCGGCAAAGGAAGCATATCTTTTAAGGCTTTGTCTAAGGAACGTATTCAGTTTACGAATTTGTGTAGGATTTCTGGAGGGCATCCGACGTTAGAGGTGTCTTCCTTGCAATGATTCCGTTGCCTTTTTGGGGCTCCGCCATTCCTTAGCCTCCGGAGGGCTTTTTATGTTTGGCCGCGAGTGAAGGTAAGTATTTTTATACGTTTATCTTACTGCTACCCGGCGGGATTTTTGTACCTTTGCCCCGCAGAAAAGTAACGTTTCATTTAAACAATTACATACTATGGCTAAGAAAGCTCTTTTGATGATTCTGGACGGTTGGGGAATCGGCGACCGTCAGAAAGACGACGTAATCTATGTGACTCCTACTCCTTACTGGGACAGCTTGCTGGCTGACTATCCGCACTCGCAGCTGCAGGCCAGCGGCGAGAACGTGGGCCTGCCCGACGGACAGATGGGCAACTCCGAAGTAGGTCACCTCAATATCGGTGCCGGCCGCATCGTTTACCAGGACTTGGTGAAAATCAACCGCGCCTGCGCCGACGGCAGCATCCTGCAGAACAAGGAAATCGTTTCCGCCTTCAGCTACGCCAAAGAGAACGGCAAGGGCATCCACTTCATGGGACTGACATCCAACGGCGGCGTGCACAGTTCGTTGGACCACCTCTTCAAGCTGTGCGACATTGCCAAGGAATACGGCATCGGCGAGCGCACCTTCATCCACTGCTTCATGGACGGACGTGACACCGACCCGAAGAGCGGCAAGGGCTTCATCCAGCAACTGACTGACCACTGCGCGCAGAGCGCCGGACGCATCGCCAGCATCGTGGGCCGCTTCTATGCCATGGACCGCGACAAGCGTTGGGAGCGCGTCAAGGAAGCCTACGAACTCCTGGTGAACGGCCAGGGCAAGCAGGCCGACGACATGGTGAAGGCCATGCAGGAATCTTACGACGAGGGCGTGACGGACGAGTTCATCAAGCCCATCAACAACAGCACGTTCGACGGAACCATCAAGGAGGGCGACGTGGTCATCTTCTTCAACTACCGCAACGACCGCGCCAAGGAACTGACCGTCGTGCTGACGCAGCAGGACATGCCGGAGCAGGGCATGAAGACCATCCCCGGCCTGCAATACTACTGCATGACGCCGTATGACGCTTCGTTCAAGGGCGTGCACATCATCTTCGACAAGGAGAACGTGGCCGACACGCTGGGCGAATACCTCAGCAAGCAGGGCAAGAAGCAGCTGCACATCGCCGAGACGGAGAAGTATGCGCACGTGACCTTCTTCTTCAACGGCGGGCGTGAGACCCCGTTCGAGGGCGAGGACCGCATCCTGGTGCCGTCGCCCAAGGTGGCCACTTACGACCTGAAGCCCGAGATGAGCGCGTATGAAGTGAAGGACAAGCTGGTGGAGGCCATCAACACCCGGCAGTATGACTTCATCGTGGTGAACTATGCCAACGGCGACATGGTGGGCCACACGGGCGTTTACGAGGCTATCGAGAAGGCTGTCGTGGCCATCGATAACTGCGTGCGCGACACGGTTGAGGCTGCCAAGGCCAATGACTACGAGGTCATCATCATCGCCGACCACGGCAATGCCGACCATGCGCTGAACGCCGACGGCACGCCCAACACGGCCCACTCGCTCAACCCCGTGCCCTTCGTCTACGTGACGACGAACAAGGACGCCCGGGTGGAGAATGGCGTGCTGGCCGACGTGGCTCCGTCCATCCTGCACATCATGGGACTGCCCCAGCCGGCCGACATGACGGGCAAGGACTTGATTAAGTAATATCATTGTGGCATGGGCGCGGATTGCGCGGATTCCGTCGAGGGGAAGTCCCTGTGGAGTCTGCACAATCCGCGCCTTTTTTATGCAGCACAGCGTTGCAGATTGGCATTTTTGTAGTATATTTACCGCATAAAAACGATATGACAATGGATAATACGACAATAGAAAGAAAGCGTGCCTCCTTCCGTTTGAACACGGATTTGCTGAGGCGTTTGCACTTGGCTGCGAAGTCAGAGAACCGTAGCTTGAATACCTATGTGGAAAATATCCTCGCGGAGGCAATATACAACCAGCCGAACGCAGAAACCAAAGCGGCCATTGAGGAAGCCCAAGCGGGCAAGGACCTGAAAGATGTCGACATGGGCAGTCTTGAATCTTTCCTTAATTCATGCCGTGAATGAAGAAGGTCGAGAGCAGCGGGAAGTTCCGGAAAGACTTGAAACGCTACATGAACCAACCGGAGAAGCTACGGAAACTTTATTCCGTGGTCCAACTTTTGCAGGAGGAAGCCCCCATTCCTCCAGAGAACAGGCCGCATAGATTGACGGGCAATTACGCCGGATGTTGGGAATGCCATATTGAATCTGATTTTCTTTTAATCTGGATAGACGACGAGGCCATCAGGCTGATACGTTTGGGGAGCCATTCGGAGCTATTTGGATGAGCGGCCGATGTTTTATTCTTCATTATTTATTTAATCTGATTATGTTACAAATTGGAGACGTCGTCGTCAGTTTCGACGTACTGAAAGAGCGGTTCCTCTGCGATTTGTCCGCCTGCCGGGGAGCCTGCTGCGTAGAGGGCGATGCGGGCGCGCCCCTGGAGTTGGACGAGGTGGCGCGGATTGAAGAAGTGCTGCCCCTCATCTGGGACGAACTGTCACCCGGGGCGCGGGAGGTCATCGGCCGGCAGGGCGTGGCCTACGTGGACGAGGAGGGCGACCTGGTGACCTCCATCGTGGGCGGGAAGGATTGCGTGTTCACCTGCCACGGCGCGGACGGCTGCTGCTACTGCGCCATCGAGCGGGCGTGCCGCGAGGGCAAGACGGATTTCCTGAAGCCCATCTCCTGCCACCTCTACCCCATCCGCGTGAAGGACTTCGGCGAGTTCCGGGGCCTGAACTACCACCGTTGGGACGTCTGCCGGGCGGCCGTCCTGCTGGGCCAGCGCGAGGACCTGCCCGTCTACAAGTCCCTGCGCGAGCCGCTCGTCCGCAAGTTCGGCGAGGAGTGGTATGCCGAGTTGGAGACGGCGGTGGAGGAACTGCAGAAACAAGGGCTGTTATAGCGAATCATCTGCCCGGGCGCGTGGGAAATCCTGCGCGCCTTTTGGGGAGAAAGGTGTACACCTTATGGGGTGAAAGGTGTACACCTTACGGGCCATAAGCCGTACACCTTACGTGGAGGGCCTGCCCAGGCGGCGGTGCGGAGGCCACGGCTTTTCCCGCCGTTCCTGGCCGGGCGGGCGGAGAAAAACGCGCGTAGAAGGATGAATTTCCGGTATTTTAACCGTAACTTTGCGGGATAAAAGAATTTTAATCAAACAGACATGAAGAAACAACTCTTTCTCTCCCTGCTGGCCCTCACGGTGGCGGCAGGGGCACGGGCCGACGAGGCGCGCCTGCTGCGCTTCCCGGCCACGAACGGCACGGACGTGGTCTTCACCTACGCCGGCGACCTCTACACGGCGCCCCTCTCGGGCGGCGAGGCGCGGCGGCTGACCTCGCACGTGGGCTACGAAATCTTCCCCCGCTTCTCGCCCGACGGCCGGACCATCGCCTTCACCGCCGAATACGACGGCAACCGCGAGGTCTACGTCATCCCCGCCGGCGGAGGCGAACCCCGGCGGCTGACCTACACGGCCACGAACGAGCGCGACGACGTGGGCGACCGCATGGGGCCGAACAACATCGTGATGGCCTGGACGCCGAACGGCGAGGGCGTGGTCTACCGCAACCGCGTCGGCTCGGGATTCCAGGGACGCCTCTGGGTCGCCCCCCTCAAGGGCGGGATGCCCCGCCCGCTTCCCCTGCCCGAAGGCGGATTCTGCGCTTTCTCGCCGGACAACGGCAGCCGCCTGGCCTACAACCGCGTCTTCCGCGAGTTCCGCAACTGGAAGTACTACCGGGGCGGCATGGCCGACGACATCTGGCTCTACGACCCGCAGGCGAAGAGCGTCCAGAACCTGACGGACAACACGGCCCAGGACATCTGCCCCATGTGGATTGGGGAAGAAATCTACTTCCTCTCCGACCGCGACAAGACGATGAACCTCTTCGCCTACAACACCCGCACGCGGCAGACGGAGAAAGTGACGGACTATGCCGACTATGACATCAAGTTCCCCAGCACCGACGGGCGGCAGATTGTCTACGAACACGCGGGCTACCTCTACCGCTTCGACCCGCAGACCCGCAAGAGCGAGCAGATACACATCACCCTCGGCGCGGAGAACGTCTACGCCCGCCCCGGACAGATGCACGTCTCCGCCCACGTGACCTCCGCCGGGCTGTCGGCCGACGGCTGGCCGTCACCGCCCGGGGCGAAGTCTTCGACGTGCCCGTGAAGAGCGGCGTCACCCGCAACATCACCCGCACCCCCGGCGCCAACGAGCGCGGAGCCGACTGGAGCCCCGACGGACGATACATCGCCTACATCTCAGACCGCACGGGCGAGACCGAAATCTTCCTACAACCCGCCGCCGGGGGCGACCCCGTCCAACTGACCACGGGCAACGACACTTACATCCGCAGCCTCGCCTGGAGCCCGGACAGCAAGACCCTGCTCTACACCGACCGCAAGAACCGCGTCGTCGCGGTCGACGTGGCAAAGCGGGCAAAGACCATCCTCCTCCAGAACCCCGAACAGGAGTTCCGCGACGTGCAATTCTCGCCCGACAGCCGCTGGATTACCTACACCAAGCCGGCCGCCAACAACTTCTCCGTCGTCTACGTCTACGACCTCCTGTCAAAGAAAGAATACCCCGTCACCGAAAAATGGTACAACTCCTCCTCGCCCGCTTTCAGCACCGACGGCCGCTACCTGGTCTTCGAGTCAGACCGCGACTTCAACCCCGTCTACGGGCGCCTCGAGTGGAACCACGTCTACACCCGCCTGGGCGGCATCTACCTGGCCCTGCTGGCCGGAGGCACGCCCTCGCCCTTCCTGCCCGAAGACGAAGCTGTGGCGGAAGCCCAGGCAGAAGAAGCGGCCCCCGGACCCAAGGACGGCAAGAAAAAGGACGGCAAGAAGGCAGACAGCCCGGCCGTGGCGATTGACCCCGAAGGCATAGCAGGCCGCATCGTCAAGCTGCCCCTCCCTGCCGGCGACTATTGGAACCTCTATTCCGACGGACAGACCGTCTGGTACTACGGCAACGGCGGCACGCACGCCTTCGACCTGCGGGAGCAGAAAGACGAACTGGTGGCCGAAGGCGCCCTGATGGCCCCCGTCAGCGGCAGCCGGAAAGCGCTCTTCATGAAAGGACGCACCCCCTACGTGGGCGAACTCTCCGCCCACAGGGTCTCCCTCGACACGCCCGTCGACCTGGGCGACATGGTGGCCCCGGTGGACTACGGGCAGGAATGGGCGCAAATCTTCGACGAAGCCTGGCGCGCCTACCGCGATGGGTTCTACGTGGAAAGCATGCACGGCGTGGACTGGCAGGCCGTCAAAGAGAAATATGCCGTGCTGCTGCCCTACGTCAAGACGCGCCTCGACCTGAACTACCTCATCGGCGAGATGATTGCCGAGCTGGCCTGCGGCCACGCCTACGTCAACCCCGGCGAATACCCCCGCCCCAAGCGCGTCCCCATGGGCCTGCTCGGCGCAGAGTTGAGCCGCGACGAGCAGACGGGCTTCTTCCGCATCGACCGCATACTGCCCGGCGCGCCTTACAGCGAGAAGCTCCGTTCGCCCCTCGCCGAACCGGGCATGGGCATCAAGGAGGGCGACTACATCACCTCCATTGACGGCGTGTCCACCGCCTCGGTGAAGAATGTCTACCAGCTGCTCGTCGGCAAGGCCGGCGTGCTCACCGAACTGGGCGTCAACACCCGCCCCTCGGCCGACGGCGCGAAGAAAGTGGTCGTCGAGCCTACGGACGACGAATATCCGCTCTATCACTACAACTGGGTGCAGAAGAACCTGCGCCGCGTCGAGGAAGCCACCGGCGGCCGCGTGGGCTACATCTACATCCCCGACATGGGCCCCGAGGGGCTGAACGAGTTCGCCAGGTACTTCTATCCGCAACTCGACAAGGAGGCATTGATTATCGACGACCGTGCCAACGGCGGCGGCAACGTCTCGCCCATGATTATCGAACGCCTGCTCCGCCAGCCCTACCGCCTGACCATGTCGCGCGTCTCCACCAAGACCGGCACCATCCCCGATGCCACGCAGGTTGGCCCGAAGGTGCTGCTCGTCAACAAATACTCCGCCTCCGACGGCGACCTCTTCCCCTGGAGCTTCAAAGCCAACAAGCTGGGAACGGTCGTCGGCACCCGCACATGGGGCGGCATCGTGGGCATCAGCGGCTCCTTGCCCTACATGGACGGGACAGACATCCGCGTGCCCTTCTTCACCAATTACGACGCCCGGACCGGCCAATGGATAGTAGAGAACCACGGCGTCGACCCCGACATCCTCATCGACAACGACCCCATCCAGGAGCAGGCTGGCGTTGACCAGCAACTGGAGAAGGCCATCGAAGTCGCCCTCCAGCAACTGAAAGACCGCAAGCCCCTGCCGGGCGTGCCCGCGCCGAGGATGATGAAGGATTTGGGGGTAGAGTGATTCTCTGCCATTAGATATATGAATAAAGAAAGAAGGGACGTGCCTCATGTCAGGTACGTCCCTTGCTTTTTGAACAGTTCACTCCTTATTGTGACCTCATCTATTGACCATTTTCAGCTTTGTTTTCCCGAATCTTTTCCAGCATATCCGAGCAAAGGTTATATTCTTCATTGTGTTCCTTTTTAAACGTCATGCAGTCCACGAAAATCTGGTTCCACGTCGGGTTGTCCCGTCTGAAGATGAAATCTCTCCATACATACGGAGAAAACCATTCATCAGATAATTTGTCAAACTCCGGAGTGGTCAATGAGTACCCCGTACGCGACATGTACATATCGTCTATAATCCAGTTTGCTGCACATTCATAATATTCCGTGTATTGATTGACTTTCATCTCATCGCGTGACAAAAAGGTCTTTACCAATCCGGCATCCTCCGAAATCCATTCTCCCAAAAACATTCCGTCTTCGCAGAAACCTCTTACTTTATCTTCTGTCTCAGGTTTGTACGGAGTTATATGGTAATTCCGCAAGAAAAAGTATTTGGCATATTCCTTTATAGGAAACTGTATATCCTCTTGTGCTGCCTTTAGAAAGCGTTCAATGTAACGTTCAAAAAAGTGAGGCGAAAATAAGAGCAGACATGTTCTGTCCTTTTGTTGAATCAAAAATGCGGCCCATGTAGTGTTGGCATATCGGAAATAGATACTGATTTGAGGAAAGATGGCACTGGCATCTTTTTTGCTGTACGCATAATATCCCATATACCAATCGTTCCTGCGCTTTGTCTGTACGGTCGTTTCCCAAAGCCATGGGTATATGACCCTGCGTTTCCGTATGCGGTCAAATTTAGACATGAAATTTTTCCGGCGTGCAATGACTTCTTTGGAATCTTTCAGAAGTTCGTTGACCAGTTCGGGGAGGGTCATGGTAGGGAGTATCATAGATCATTATTCGTTTTCTATTTCAAATTCCTGTGTTCTATTTAGTAAAGTATCTTTTTTCTTTTCTAATTCGGCTTTGAAGAAATCGCGTTTAAAGTAAGAAAGCACTTTGACCGCACCTAGTTGATTAAAGTATTTCATAATAAATCGGATTCTCCATTTTGCGTATGAATTGGCAATGTCTGGATGTTCCATAAGAAACTCCATGATTCCGATAATGGCTTCTTTATGCCGGAACAAGGTGGTTCCAACAAATTCTCTATAAGTAATATTGCTGAAAAAGAAGTCTGTAATTTCATATTTTCGGTTATATCCTCTTGCTTCGTCAATAGTGCAATAAACGCTCCACCACAAACTTGATAAGGATGTTTGTTGAAAGAAATTTCCCCCTTGAAACCAATGGCTTTCAATATAGTTTTTATCAGCCTCTCCTCTAAGCACTTTAGGCCAGCGGGCCTGGATGTATTGAAATAGATCGACATGAGTAAGATAAGTCCAGAAACAATCGTTGGAAGCTAATAGAGGCGACATATTGGGATAAGCTTCGTATAATGCTTTGGCTGAAATCAAATCGTCCGTATAATCTAACCTTTCTAACAGATTTGTGGGCTGGTATAAATTTGCAATGAGTCGTACCATTTTCTCATTATATGGAAATTCAGTTTTGCCATAATTGGATAAATTAATCCCAGCTTTTACTTTGTCACGCAATTCTTTAACGTAACTTTCTTTGAATACTTTTTGAAGTTTCATGCTTATTCTTCCTCTTCTGATTCAGTTATATTACATAATTTGTCAAACAGCCGCTTATAGGGGTCTCCTAAAAGAACCTGAGCAAATTTGATGATTTCGGTTTCATCGGTCAAATTATATTTCTGTAATTCTTTTTCTGTCCCTATCCTATATTTTAAGGTTCTCGCCCAAAGAGTATCAGAATAATCTTCCAAGTATTGCAAAGCGTAGGTAAGCGCATTCAAAACGAATGAAGCATGGAATATTTCACTGAGACTTGAGTCACGCCCAAGTCTGTTTTCGTACATCTTATATAAATAGGCAGGTAATAGAATCTCAATTTTATCACTGGCTACATTAAATGAAACTGATTCGTTTCCTCCCGTATCTTCTCGGATTTGCATAAAGGCACCGGCCGTTTGCAGTTTGTCGTAAGCAATATCAATGTTATAGGTGGCTTTTCCAAACACGGCTAAGATATCTCCAATACCGATTTCAAAAAAGTATCCTTGATAGTCTGGATGAAAATCTTTATTAGTGTAATTATAAATATTGGTCGTGGCAATAATCAAGCAGGTGAATGATACTTCTCTGCAAATCAGATGTTTGGGTATTTTAATGTGCAGTTGAGGGGATGGCGAGGCAAAACATTTCCGGTAATAGGTCTTAGGGCAGTTGACTTCACATACATATTCTGCACGCCTTTGTTTGATGAGTAAAGAAATATCTTCGTTATCTTGTCTTAACGATATATCAAAGCAAAACGATGTGTTGGTTTTGCTAGGAGTCATTTGGATGCAGTCATTTCGGAGCAGTGGATATACGTCATCGCTGATTCCCAAGACTGGATAGGGTAAAGAAATATTAGTGAGATTCATAGACTTCTAATTTCAGAGCATGTTTCATATTGTCGCTTAGCCGAACGATAATTTCATTTTTTCCTTGCGACAGATAGAGTTTGGATATGACGTTTTGATAGGCACGTCCTTTATTCGTATGAATGATATTAACTTTATCATCAGTTTGTTCACCTGCAATGACCAAACTGACTTTCCCATTTTCAATTTCATGGTCTGAATAAATGATAATATGATGTTGGATGTAATCGTTTTTTCGCTGTGCGAAAGTTCTATATTTTACCCATACGGGTTCCGCATAGCTACCCATCTTCCCATATTCATCAGGTGTGTTTTGGGTATCCAGTTTACGAGAACCAGTTCCTCCTCCCTTACTTTGAACAGTCTTGTTGGAATGGCCGCTATATAATCCGCCATTGGAGGAAATGGTGGCTCTTGTTTTCTTTTCAATCAGTACTTTTCCCATAGATAAGGAACAATCAGTTTTTGTCTTATGAACACTTACGTATCCTATCTGCGTCAGAGTACGTCCAAGCAAGCAGCCAGCAATCTGGGTGTTGAAGCTCAAAGGG